>JAITJP010000033.1 GCA_031278835.1 Deltaproteobacteria bacterium | reverse complement strand
CATACACTAAACCAAAATATTCCAAGAAAAACGGTTGAAAAGGGCCTCTAAAAAAAACAAAAATGGTCCGGTTCTTTTCAATTGAGCCAAAACAATCGTTGGTGGTCTGATTAAAAACGATAGCCTTTGACTTCGGAGAATTGCTCTTGAACGGCTTCAAAAGCTTCCACCACTTTCGGGTCAAACATGGCGTTTTTTTCGGAAATGATGACCCGACAAGCGTCCTGATGGCTCATGGGCCTTTTGTAAACTCTCATGTCGACCAAGGCGTCGAAAACGTCGGCCAAGGCCATGATCCTGGCGCAAAGGGGGATTTCGTCGGCCTTCAAGCGCTTGGGATAACCCTTACCGTCCCACCTTTCGTGATGGCACTCGGCGATCAAGATGGCCATTTCGTGGTAAGACTGGCCGGGCACCTTGGAGAAGATGTTTCTTAACATCTCGCCCCCGACCGTGGTGTGGGTTTTCATGATGTTAAACTCGTCGTCGTTTAGCAAAGTGGGTTTGAGCAAAATGACGTCGCTGATGGCGATCTTGCCCACGTCGTGGAGCGGAGCGGCCCGGGTCATCATGTCAACGGTAAATTCGGTCAGCTCGGCCTTATACTCTTCGCGCCGGTAGAGTTCCTGGGCCAAGATTTGCACGTATTTTGAGGTCCTCATGACGTGACCGCCGGTGCTTTCGTCCCGGTACTCGATCATGTCCGAAAAGGAGGCGATGATGCTGTCCTCCAGGAGCCTGACCTTACTCTCCAGCAGCCTATTGTAGGTCGAGAGATTTAGGTGAACCTCAATTCGGTGTTGCAAAATATCCTTATCGGCCGGCTTGGTAATAAAATCAACCGCCCCATTTTTCAGGGCCTTGACTTCTATTTCCGTGTTTTGGGTGGCCGTTAAAAAGATAATGGGCACGTGCTTTAAGGCCATGTTCTTTTTGATCTTGCTCATGGTCTCAAAACCATCCATTTCTGGCATGTCAAGATCCAAAAGAATTAGATCGGGCACGATCTGATAGCAGATCAAAAGGGCCTGAGAGCCGGACTTAGCCAAAGAGACTTCGTAATTCTCTTCCAACAGAGCGTTAATCTGCTGTAAAGTTACGAGATTATCGTCCACGACGAGGATGTTATTCATAATAAACTCTAAATAAAGTGAATAGGTTTTCTATAAATATATATATACGTACTAACGTACGGTTAATTAAATATCACAGGTCAGGGAAATACTTTATTAACTAACCTTGGCTAAACAAAGCCCTTTAAGTTTAAAATATCCACCGCCCAGTAAATAAATCTCTTTAGCTCCAAAAGTATAGATTTTTATCTCTCAACAATGGCGCCCCATAACCCACCTAAGCCCATCGGCCCAAAAGTGCCGCTCTTAGGCCCCCAATCAGGCCCCCAATCAGGCCCCCAGGTAACCCAAGCTAAGCCCATCAGCCCAAAAGCCAGGCTCTTAGTCTCCCAATCAGGCCCCCAGGTAACCCCAGCTAAGCCCATCGGCCCAAAAGCGATGATCTTAGTCTACAAAACCATGTTCCTTAGTAAGCCCGCTAAGCTTATCAAAACCCAAAAGTTATGACTATTTGCGATTTTGACAATCCAAAGGTTCGTTCGGTCTGATTTTGGAATCCTGGCCTATTAACGAAGGGCCGAGTTAATTTAACGGGCCAAACGAGAATT
Organism: Deltaproteobacteria bacterium; assembly: GCA_031278835.1. Taxonomy (GTDB): domain Bacteria; phylum Desulfobacterota; class Desulfarculia; order Adiutricales; family Adiutricaceae; genus JAIRNQ01. The sequence continues at coordinate 2,815 of JAITJP010000033.1, read as the reverse complement.
TATAGTCACCTGGGCTGACTATTTTGGCTTTTTTGACTCAAGGCGGATTTTGGCCAAAAATCGGTTCGGAAAAAGTTCCCCAAAAAATCTTATTTGGGAGGGCCCCGGACTGATTTTTAAGCTCAGGGGTTGGCTTGACTTGGAGCCGTTGGGTCATCGGGCTTTAGATTTAAAGGCCTTTTGACTTTTTTGGTCGAGTAAGAAGCGACCTTTTAACGGCTTGGAGCTTGCCCAAAAAAACTTGTCCGTTTTTTTGTCACCCGCTGCTTTTTAACTAGAGTCTAAAATGAGAGCCGATTGGTTTTTTAAAACTAAACGAGTCATCGTCTAGTTTTGTAAAGATTATACGATAAGAAAATGTGGCGGGCAATGTTGGCTTTGGTCAGAATGTCTAGATTAAATTATCAAATAGACAATTAATTATAGTATAAATATTCACTCAATTTTTTTATATTTGTAAAAATTTTAATAAATATTTTTGTAGTGAATTTTGAATTTACTCAGAATAATAAATATAATAAAAAATTTAGACTGTCTTGACTAATAGAGGTCATAATCACCTCAAAATTTTTTTGGGTGGCCGCGTTTTTTTTTAGATTTTTTGGGATTTAGGTCCTGAAAAGTCTCAAAAGTTCCCATTTTTATAGCGAATGAGCGTTCGTTGCTAAAAATTTTCAATTAGATTTTTTAGCTATTTTGAGAATTTTATTGTCATGCCTTTCATGATTAGCCGTATACTATAAGGCTTTTCTAAACTTTTGCAATAGCCAAAATACTCATGTCAATTCATGTCAAATAAATTATCTAATAATTTCAATATTTTAACTAAAAACCTCCTCGGGGCCAGATTTCTGGCCACCTAAATTTAGGCCTTTTTTATGATTAAAAATATTTATGAGTTAAAGAGTATCGAGGAGAGATTTTGGCGGTATTTTGGAAGAATGAAAATAATATGAGTGATATTAATGCTTGCGATTGTCGGCCGCTTCGGAAATTTGTAAGACCAAGAGTTTGCCGTCGTTGGTAATTTTACCTGATTCCTTTAAACGTTTCATAATTCTGGTCACGCTGACCCGGTGAGCCCCGACCAAAAAACCCAAGTCTTCATGGGTTAATTGCAGGTCCAAAGCGTAGCTTCCTCCACCCCTACGTACCCCATGTTCCCTGGCCACGTTCATTAAAACGGCGTAGAGTTTTTCTTCCAAGTGGATTTGGCTCATGGCTTCTATCCTCTCGGTTAAATTAGCTATCCTACCGGCCATGTTTTTTACGACTTTTAAGGCGATGGCTGGAATATTTAGGATCATGTCTTCAAAAGCTTTCCTTGAGAACCCGCAAGTCACCACTTTGTTAAAACACCAGGCGCTTACCGGGTAATAATAGTCCGTTTCCAGGTCGTTTAAGAGATATTCCCCCAAGCAATCGCCTGGTTTTCGGATATCCATGATGACCTCGGTGCCGTTTTCCATGACTCGGCTGAGCCTAATGTTGCCGGTCTTAATCAAGTAAATGCTTTTGGCCGGATCGCCTTGGGAAAAAACCAGTTCTCCTGGCTCAAAAATCTGCCGGTGGGCCCGAGAGGCCACGGCCATAAGCTCTTCGCGCTTAAGACCTGAAAAAAGCCAGAGATTACCTACGCATAGCTCTGACCATTCTTTACAATCTTCTGGTTTGAGGCTGTCGCAAGGGCAGGGCATGGGCTCACTTTTAAGGAGAAATTCCTTACCTTTAGAGATAAAAAAAGGGGCCTCAATGAGCCTAGCTTTTTTTCTAACAACGCTTTTTAACTAAAAAAAGCTTCCGGCCCGGGGAAGGCTAGGCCGGAAGCCACGACCGCTTAACTGGTCGATTTTTTTTAATGGTCCCAGGTTTTTAGATGGGCGGCTGATTTTTATGGTCAGCCAATTTTCTTGCCAGCCTCCGGACCCGGGGTCAGCGAGTAGATGTCGGTCAGGTTGATCTTGACCACGTATTTGGGGGCCGGCAGCTGGGGCATTTTGGCCTTGACCTCGGCGGCCACTTGGTCGTAAAGGGGGCCAGAGGTCAAAAGCTCGGCCTTGCCCTTAAACTGGTAACCGCTGGGTCCGGCCGGATCGGTCACGGCCACGGCGATGTTGGGGTTTTCTTCCAAAGCCACTCTGGTTTTTAGGGAAAACAGATCGGCAAAGACCAAGGTATTGTCGTCAATGACCGACAAGGTGCCCTTGGGCGAGAGATTGGGGACGCCGGCCTTGTCGGCCGTGGCCACCCAAGCCACTTTGCCGGAAAGGTAAGATTTGATTTCAGGAGTTAGAGGCATAGCGCTCTCCTTTGATGGGATAGACATCGCCAGGGATGTTCCCAAATTTTTACCCGCTTATTTCACGGGGCTGAGTTTTGTTCTTCGAAAAAAACAATACCCTCCCTGGCGGTAAAAAGTTGTAACCGTTGATACAAAATGTGAAATTTTTTTTTTTGAGGTTAGCGAATTTTTCGCAGAAGCTGGTCGAGATAAGCGGATTCCAAAATATCTTGGCCGCTTGAGGATTCATTTTGGGCCGCTCCACCGGCGGACTTTGGCTTTTTCTTGTCAAGCCCAATTTTAAGACGGGTGAGCTTGCGGCAGGTTTGGTTTTCGTCGGGAGAATCGTCCAATAAGCCGTTTAGATTCAAGGTCTCGGACGATTTGGGACTTTTGTTGGTATACCCGGAGCTTCTCAAAATCCGCCAGGCCAGCCTTAAATCGTCAGGCAAATTAGCCAGATCGTCCTCGGGCAGCGGCTTTCCGGCCAAACTAAGATTTTTAAACAAGCCTCGGTCCATGGCTTCCAAAATC
>JAITJP010000370.1 GCA_031278835.1 Deltaproteobacteria bacterium | reverse complement strand
TGGGCCTGGTCAAGCGGGAAAAGCAAAAGCGCCGGGAATTGGGGGCCAGATCCCGGACGTAGGCATCGTCAAGGTTTATGACGGCCGTTTCGTTGGGGCCCTGGAGATTAAAGATGCGGCACTTGGCTTGATAGTAGCCGGGCATATCCCCGTGGCGATCCAGATGATCCGGACTGAGATTTAGAAAAGTGGCCGCCTTGGCCATGAATCTGGAGATGGTTTCCAGCTGAAAACTGGATACTTCTATGACGGCAAAACGCCTATCGCCCAAATTATCGTTTAAATAATCGAGGGCCAAAACCGACAGGGGTAAGCCAATGTTGCCCCCAACGAAGGCCGGGATCTGGGCCTGTTCCAAAATATGCCCGGTTAAGGCGGTCACGGTTGACTTACCGTTTGAGCCGGTCACGGCCAAAATGGGGATGGGCACGTGCCGGGAGGCCAGTTCCATCTCACCGGCGATCTCGATTTCTTTTTCCCGGGCCAAGGCCAGTAAGGCGTGGTCTTTGGCAATGCCCGGCGAAGGAACCACCAGATCCGGGGCCCCGTAACCGGCCCCCAAAAGGGAAAAGGCCGTCTCTTCGTCAATTAGGTTGACCCCAATGGCGTCCATTTCCAAGGCCTCGGCGCCCAGCTGAGAGACCAGTTTTCGCTCCGAGGCGATGACCTCAAAACCCAAGCGGACCAAGAGCTTGGCCGAGGCCAGGCCCGACAAGCCCAGACCCAAAACCAAGGCCTTGCGTAAGGGTTCGGAGCTCTTGGGCCAGCTTTGACTGACCACGGCCAGAGAGCGCCGGCTGGAGCCCGGCACCATCTGCTCAGCCGAGATGGCCAGGGGGCCCTTACCCGGACCAGGGCTGGGCTTAGCCTCACCCGGCTTAACCTTGGGAGGCTTGGCCAACTCTGGACTTGGCGTTGACTGACCTTTGTCGCGATGACTATCGTTCACGCTGTCCTCCCCTCCAAAGGCCCATATGGGGCTTAGAAACAATTGAATTAAGACCAGTAAAAGTTATTTTTGTATCCAAAAATAAAACCTTTTTTAATGAGATAATATTTTTTCTGTATTATTCTTATCGACCTTTTAAAAACCACTTTTAGCGAAGCTTTAAAGTGGAAAGTCCGGCCAAACTAAGAATAATGGCCAAGATCCATAAACGAACCACAACTTTGGGTTCTGGCCAACCAAGGAGCTCAAAATGGTGATGAAGTGGACTCATCTTAAATAAGCGGCGGCCTTTGGTGAATTTAAAATAACCAACTTGCAAAATAACCGATACGGCTTCCAGGACAAAGATACCCCCGACCATGATCAGTAAAATTTCCATTTTCACCACTAAGGCCGAGATGCCCAAAGCGGCCCCTAAACTTAGTGAACCAACGTCGCCCATCAAGATATCAGCCGGATAGGTGTTATACCACAAAAAGCCCAAACTGGCCCCGATTAGCGAGGCCAGGATAACGGCCAGTTCGGCCGAACCGGGCACGGCGGTTAACTGAAGGTGTCTGGCGATCATGGCATTGCCCACGCAGTAGGCGAAAATCATATAGGTTCCAGCGCACATGATGATCGGCCCAATGGCCAGTCCATCCAAACCATCGGTTAAATTGCAACTGTTACTACTGGCCACCAAGACCAAGGCGGCAAAGGGCACGTAAAAAGGACCAAGATTATAAATTACATCCTTTAATATTGGAAAGGTTAAAAGCGGTTTAAAATCAGGGGAAATATATAGGGCCCAGCCGGCCATTAAACCAAAAAAAGTTTGTAAAAGTAATTTTTGTTTCCCGGAAAGGCCTTCGTTTCTACGATTTTTAACCTTTAAATAATCATCCCTAAAACCGATTAAGGCAAAAAGTAAGATAACTTCCCAAATCAAATGGACCAAAGACGAAGAAACGTCGGCCCACAATAAACTCGATAACAGAGCGCACAGTATGATAAAAATGCCACCCATGGTCGGGGTGCCGCTTTTTATTTGGTGACTGCTAGGTCCATCGCTCCTGATATACTGCTTTACTCCATAATTTTTTATTAAACGAATAAAATTTCGACCAAAAATAAACCAAAGACCCATCGAGGTCAGGGCGGCCAAAATAATTCTAAAGGTAAAGTACCTAAAGACGTTAAAAAAGCTAAAGATATCTGAGAGATTTAGTAGTAATTTGTAGAGCATCTCGACACAATCCGGCTATATTTTGGTGACCTAGTGGTTTCCAGTAAAATGATTAATAAAAAAATCTTTTTAAACTCCTATTCACCGTTAATTTTTATTTTTTTGGCCTTTATTCTAACCATTATTTTACCATTGCCCTGACCAATGGTGAAATCAATGGCTATCTAATAGCTTAGTCACGCTCTCGGCGCAGGGCCGAGAGGGCCTTTTCCAGCCTGACCCCGCGAGAGCCGATAATCAAAACAACCGAGTAGGCTGGGGCCATGGTCAGGATCCACAGGGCGGCCTGCTCTCCGGATAGGGTCTCACAGAGCTGGTTGGCTTTGAGGCCGCCTTCCATGGCCCCCTGGGCCAGGAGCTGGGCCTGGCTGCCCACCAGGCCCAGCCAAGTAATGCCGCATTCGGCGGCCTTGCGGCCTATTTTTAAATGCCAGTCGCGGCTCTCTTGGCCCAGTTCCAGCATGTCCCCCAAAATGGCGCAGCGGGTCACGTAATTTGGCAGATGGCGCATAATCTCCAAAGAAGCCTCCACGGAAGTGGGGTTGGCGTTATAGACGGCGTCCAAGGCCAACATATGATTTTTTAAGTTGACCGTTCTTAGGCGCCCTTCCAGGGGTTTGACCCGCTCCAGGCCTTCTAAAATGCCCGGCCAATCTAGGCCCAAAGCCCGGGCGGCGGCGGCCGCCGCCGCCGCGTTTAGGGCATTATGGCCCCCAAATAAGCTTAATTTAAATTCTCGGCCGCTTTCCGGTAGACCCGGTCCTTTGATAAGAATTTTTTGAGCGCTAAGAGTACTTTTTTCCGGACCTCGTACACTTATAATCTCATTTTTATCGCCTTTTTGATAACAATCAAAGGCGAAAAAATACTTTTTTCCCTTATAGAGAGGGGCTTGTTTCATTAACCTCTCGTCATGGGCGTTAAAGATGGCCGTGGCGTACTGGGGCAGGTTTTCATACAACTCGCCCTTGGCCTGGGCCACCCCGTCGATGGATCCAAAAAATTCCAGATGACCGGCCCCGGCCCTGGTCACCAAACCGGCGTCCGGTTTGACCATTTGCGTTAAGTAGGCGATTTCGCCAAAGTGATTGGCCCCCAACTCCACCACGCCCACCTTGGTTTTGAGGCTTTGGGAAAGCAGAGTTAAGGGAACGCCCAAATGGTTATTGTAGTTTCCCGGGGTGACCAATATTTCTTCGCTTTGATACTGGCTTTCGAAGATATTTTTAATCATCTCCTTGACCGTGGTTTTGCCCACGCTTCCGGTAATGGCCACGATTTTGGCCCCAACCTTAAGGCGAACTTCCCTGGCCAAATTACCCAAAGCCAAGGTGGTGTCATGGACCCTAATTAGCTTGGGCTCATAGAAATTACCCGGGGCCTCATTTTGGGCTATGGCCGCCAAAGCCCCATTGGCCAAGGCGTTTCCGATAAAGTCATGACCGTCCCGGGCGCCACCCTGTATGGCCACGAAAATGCTCCCAGGCCCAACCAGGCGGCTATCCAAGGTCACCTTGGTAACGATTTCCAGGCCCCGGTCCCCGTAATCGCGAATTTTGGGCTCATTGAGCCCATCGGGCCCATTGGGCCCCTGGGTCTCCCGGGGATTTTCTTTTGGCTGGGCCCAGCTTGGCTCTGGGAGGAGGCGGTCTTTTTTTTGGCACAATATGGCCACGTCGTTTAGGCTAAGACCTAAGCTTGCCAGTCCCGGGCCGCTTTGGAGGGGCGCTTTTTCGTTTAGTCCGGCCATGCTAGCTTTTTCCCAGAGCCTCCAAACTCATTTTGGCCACTTCCCGATCGTCAAAGTGACGCTTAGTCGTGCCGATTATTTGGTAATCTTCATGACCTTTCCCGGCGATGAGTAAAACGTCACCTTCTTTCATTAGGGCGCAGGCCGCCTCGATGGCCAGGGCCCGATCGGCTTGGGCCAGATAGGTGCCCTGGTCTCGACCAACCTGACTAAGGCTTTGGGCTGGCCTTAAGCCCAATTTTTCAAAACCAAGGGCGGCCTCGGCCATGATGGCCAGGGGCTCCTCGGTTCTGGGGTTATCGGAAGTCAGGATGGCTAGGTCGGCCAGTCGCCCGGCCGTTTCGGCCATCTGGGGCCGCTTGCCTTTGTCACGGTCGCCGCCGCAGCCAAAAACGCATAAAAGTTTTCTCGGCTTAAGTAGTTTTAGGGATTCTAAAGCCGCGGCCACCGAGGCTGGGGTGTGAGAATAATCGACCAAAACCAGATAGTGGTCGTTTTGGCCTACCCTTTCCAGGCGGCCCGGGGCTCCTGGGGCCTTGGCCAGAAGCTCCTCGGTTTTGGTCATGTCCAGATCCATTTGATCGGCCGCGGCCAAAACCCCCAGTAGGTTTATGGCGTTAAAGGCGCCCAAAAGCGGCGAGCTGATTAATTTTTCGGACTTTTCTCCTGGCTTGGCCTTTTTGTTGACAAAATCAAATTTTAAGCCGTTTCTTTCCAGCCGAACGTTTTTGGCTTGATATTGTGCCTGAGGGCTTAAGCCAAAGCCCACGGCCCTGTCGGAGAGTTCTTGCCATAACCTTTGACCGTAGGCATCGTCGATCTGAATGACAGACTTTTTTGACTGCTCTTTAAGTTTTTCGGTAAATAGCTTTCTTTTGGCCAAGAAATAAGCTTCCATATCCCCATGAAAGTCCAAATGATCGCGAGAAAGGTTGGTAAAAATGCCTAAATCAAATTTAAGATCGCCCAGACGGCCCAGTTCCAAGGCGTGGGAGGAGACCTCGATAACCACGGCCTTAACCTGGTCGGCCCTCATGTTTTTAAGGAGTCTCCACAACAAGGGCCCCTCGGGCGTAGTATTGGGGGCTTCCAGACGCCTTAAGCCCTGGGGGCTTGGCCAGCGGTAATTGACCGTGCCGATTACCCCGCAGGGCCAAGCCTGGCCCTTTAAAACCTCTTCGAGTAGATAGGTGGTGGTGGTTTTGGCGTTGGTACCGGTAACGCCAATAATGAATAATTTTTCATCGGGCTTTTGGTAAATCAGCCGGGCCGCCCGGCTAACCGTGTCCCTAAAATCTCTCTGTGGGGCCAGTAAGACCGGACCGCTTAGATCTTTTAAAAAACCGGCCTGATCGCCCTCATCGAAAGCCAAGATGGCCGCGGCCCCGGCCGCCAAGGCCTGGGCGACAAAAGCCCGGCCGTCGCTTTTATCGCCTTTGACGGCCACGAAAAGCTCTCCGGGCTTAACTTGCCTACTGTCCTCGGTAAGGCCGATCAGTTCCGGGTCGCCTTGGCCCCGGAGCCTTAAAGCCAAACTATCTTTGAGCTCGCTTAATTTCACTTTTAATTGGGCACCTTAAAGATCACCTTGGCCGTTTGGCCATGCTTAACATTGGATCCGACCATGGGTTCCTGCTCACTGACGATGCCGCTACCCAAGTACTCAACCTCAAGACCAAAGGGGGCCATGGTTTCATAGACTTCCCTCATGGTTAGGCCTTCCAAATCAGGCATCTGGCCGGATTTATCTTCCAGGCTAACCGGGATTAGCCCTTGGGCCACCAGGGGCTCGATTTGGTCAAAAACCAGTTCCTTGTCCAAATATTCCTCAAAGGTGGGGATGGGCCCGTCACCCTTTTTTCCGCTTTTTTTAATGGGCTTGGTGACCTGGTTGGGTATTCTTTTGACCATATAATCGGCCATGGAATCGACGCTCAGGTCGAGGCTGGGCCAATAGGGCAAAACCTCATTGTCGGTTTTAGGGATATCCAAAATGGGCAAAACCTCCTCGACGATCTCTCTAAAAACCGGAGCGGCCACTTCGCCGCCGTAGTAATTGGGCCAAGGTTCTTGCAAAATAACTAAAACGCATAATTCAGGATTTTTATAAGGAGCAAGCCCTACGAAAGAAGCAATATATTTATTACTTGTGTAACTTTTATCACCTGTGGACACTAATTGTGCGGTACCAGTCTTACCTGAAATTGGATAACCGGCCACTTCGGCCCGGTAACCGGTGCCGCCCTTCATGACCGCCTCTCTCATCATGGCCGTGATTTGCCAAGCCACTTGAGAGGAAACCACGGGTCTGACGATGGTTTCTTTTCTTTTCTCAATAACCTGGCCATTTTCGTCCTCAATCTGGGCAACCAGCATGGGGGCCATTAAAACGCCCTCGTTACCAAAGGCGCTAACGGCCATGACCAATTGCAGGGCCGATACGGAAATGCCTTGGCCGAATGAGATATTGGCTAGATCGATTGGTACCCACTTTTCTGGGGGCCTTAGAATGCCGGCCGTCTCGCCGGCCACGACTATGCCGGTTTTTTGGCCAAAGCCAAATTTTTTCAAATATGAGTTCAGCCTTACGGCCCCCAGGGCCTCGCCGATCTTGGCCGCGCCAATATTCGATGATTTTTTGACAATTTGAGTAACGGTCAGATCCCCGTAATTACCAGTGTCTCTAATAAAATTGTTTTTATCAACCTGGTAGAGCCCGTTTTCACAAAAAAACACGGTTTTAGGGTCAATTTGTTTTTCTTGTAAGGCGGCGGCCACGGTAAAGACCTTAAAAGTACTGCCCGGCTCCAGGGGGTGGGTTATGGCCTTATTTCGATAGGTGTCTCTATCGTATTCACCGTAATTATTGGGATCAAAGGTGGGATAGACGGCTGAGGCCAAAATCTCCCCGGTCTTGGGTCTGACCACCAGGACCATGCCGCTTTGGGCGTTTCGGTCGGTCACGGCCTTGGCGATGGCTTTTTCGGCTATATATTGGACCCGAGAATCCAAAGTCAAGACCACCGAATAACCTTTGGGCTGATCGGGGATGAGTTCAGGCGTATCCATGATGATTCGCCCTTTGCCGTCCCGTCTAACTTTTATGGAATTTGATGAGACGTTCAAATAATCATTTAGGGCTTTTTCTAGACCTTCCTTGTTATTGGCGTCTTTATCAATAAAGCCAAGAAAATGAGCGGCCAAGGTGCCATTTGGATACTCTCGTCGATATTCTTTCTCAAAACCCACGCCTTTTATTTTAAGTTTTCGTAAAGCGTCGGACTCTTCGCTACTTATATGTCTTTTTAAATAAGCGCTTTTCTTTAAGCCCTCCAACCAGTGGGCGATTTTTTCGTAATCCATGCGTAAGCCCCGCCACAACATGAAGGCGGTGTTACTTGGATCAGCCAAAATACGGCGATCGACAAAAACGGAATTCACGGCCACGGAAGTGGCCAGCTTTTCATGATTACGATCGTAGATGTCCCCGCGGACGCCTTTTAGCTTATAATTTGTGACCGTAGTGTTGGAACTGAGCTTAACCAACTTTTCGCGGTGAATGACTTGAAGACGTACCGCCTGGACGACAACACAAATGAAACAAAAAATAAAACAGCCCAGTATAAAATACATGGAGTTTTTTTCTCTCTCACCTAATTGCCGCAAAACCATTTGAAGACTCCTCGAACTGACCGCCTTTAATAAACCCGCTAAAAAACCCATGTTTTTTTGGGCTTAGCTTTTTAAATTTTTTTTCCCTCTGAGACATCATTTTTAGGGAATGATGACTATTTGACCCTCGGCCGGCGGGACCAGGCCCAAGGTCTGGCGAGCGGCCTGCTCCAAATCGCCCACCACCATGATTTTGTCAAGCTCGGTTAGATAGTGGCGTTTTTGCTCGATTAGGGCGATTTTGCGATTGGTCAACTCGCTGACTTTCCGGCCTAAGCTGACGTGCCTGATCTCCAGCCCCACCAAGACCATGATGGAGAGAACGAAAATCATGCACATAACCAGAACGCTAAAAAAGCGCTTGCCCGGGATATTTTTAGGCCTTTCCTCGGGGCTATGTATCAAAAGGCT
>JAITJP010000330.1 GCA_031278835.1 Deltaproteobacteria bacterium | reverse complement strand
AGCCTCGAAGGGGTTTAGATGTCTGACTCGGAAAAGCCGTCTTTTTTACCGCCACGGATGGGTTTGGTCTCGACGACGGGATCGGCCGCGGGAGTGGAAGTATCGTAGACCACCCGTTTACCCAGGTCGGCTTGGGTATGGGGAGGGGCTATCCAGAGTTCGAGCCTTATGTCGCTACCTAGGGAAAGGGTTAGGGGGCTGGCGATGATGGTTAGGACCCTCTGGCCCTTGGCCCAGGTGGAGACGAGTTTGCCGCTTTGGGCCTCGGCCCTGGGTTGCCAGCCGTGGTTGGGGAGGTGGCTATCGTAATAGGCCCCAATCTCGTCGGTGGTCAAGTGACCCACCACCGAGATTACCCCGGCCTGTATGCCTTTTCTGGTATAGGTGAAGGTGTTTTTTCTCTCCAGGGTCATGACCGAGGGATAGGGAACGTCCATAATCTCGGCAAAGCTCTCTCCGTCTAGGGTTGGGGCCGACTGCCCGCGGGTGTCTTTGATGGCAAAGTTTACGCCGCAGCCGGAAAGAAGAAGAATAAAAGCGGCTAGGAGGGAAAGGGAGAAGAAAGAATTCAAAAAGGAAGGGGCGAAACACTTAAACGGGGATTTTGAAAGGGACATAACTCACCGATTGTAAAGACGAAAAATGATTTTTTGTTGGCTTTTCTTTGATTGGTTTGGTATTGGTTTGGCTTGGGGAAAAAAATCGAGGCCCAAGGTCAGCGGTCGCGGGAGACCGTGTACTGGGCCAGCTTCTCAAGGTCCTCTCGAGCTTGGCTCTCAGGGATATTTGAAAGCGACGAGACGGCAAGTTCCGACAGGGCTTGGGCTTGCCGGTGGGCTAGCTCAATGCCCCCGACCTTTTCCACCAGGCTAACCGCTTCGGCTTTTTCTTGGGCGGTCGGGGCGACCAGGGCGCCCAAAGCCAAAAGCCGGTCAAGATCTTTGCCTTTCAATTCGTTTCTGGCCAAGATAAAGGGGAGCGTGATTCGGCCCTCTTCCAGGTCCTGCCCCACCGGTTTACCCAATTGGTTGGGGTTAGCCTTGTAATCCAAGATATCGTCCATAATCTGAAAGGCCAAACCGGTCCACCGGCCGTAATACCTAAGCGATATTAGCTTATCGTTTGGGGCGTTGTTTAGGACGGCCGCCGACCAAGCCACGCCTTCGATTAGGGTGGCCGTCTTGTGCAAAATGATTTCTATGTATTCGCTTTTTTCCAGCTCTACTTTGTTTTTGGCTTTAAGCTCCCAAAGCTCCCCCAAGCTAAGGCATTTCATGACGTCGGTAATTATGTCGGCCACGTTTAAGTCTCTTTTTACCAAGGCCAGACCGGAGGCCTTGGCCAAAAGGTAATCGGCGGCCATGATCGTCTCCGGGATGCCAAAAATATGATGGGCGGCCGGGCGGCCCCTTCTGGTATCGGCTTGATCGACGATGTCGTCATGTAACAGCGAGGCCATATGCAAAAACTCAAAGGTCGTCGATAGGCGTAAAATCTCGGCGTCAACCTCCCCGCCCAAAGCTTTATGGCAGAGACAAAAAATCAGGGGCCTTAGTCTCTTTCCGCCACCCATGAAGTTATAAAGCGACACCTCGCCCAGGATGGAACTATCCTCGGTTAAGATTTCCTTCATGGTTTCATTAATTTGTTCCGTCAAGGGAGACAGAGAGGTCAATAGATCTGCGGACATTGGAAAAAACCCAACCTCAACCAAGACAAGCTTTGGAGAAAACTGGTTACAAAAAAAAGAATAAAAAGAAGAATAAACCTTATTTTATAGACGTTTCCATGGTAATATTTGGTGTTTTAAATTAAATTTTCAAATAAAAAGATATTTTTTTAATTTCTATAGACTTACAGTCAGAAAAATATTAGGCTAAACTAAAAACTTTCCGATTCCACGGCGGCGGAAAGGTCATAGGCGGTGGCCTTTAGAAACTTGGCCATGACCATTTGGCCGGGTTGGGGTTGGTAACCGTCAAAGTAGACCACCCCGTCCACCTCGGGGGCTTGGAAGTCAGCCCGGCCGGTCATGATAAGGTCGGTATCCGGGGAGGCTCCCTCAACCAAAACGAGCTTACTTTGGCCAACCCTGGCTTTGTTTAAAGCCAGGGAGATTTTTCTTTGGCGGGACATTAAATTTCTGCGCCTTCGCTCGGAAACCATTGGCGGGACTTGGTTAGGAAAGCTTGAAGCCTTGGCTCCTTCCTCCGGGCTAAACTTAAAAACCCCGACATGCTCAAAGACGGCCGACTCGACGAACCTTGCCAAAGTATCGTAATCTTCGTCCGTCTCCCCTGGGAAACCAACCATCAGGGTGGTTCTTAGGGCCACCCCCGGCCACCACTTTCTTAGCTTGTTAATCAAGTCCAAGGGGTTTTTGGCCACCCTGCCCATGGATTTTAGGATCTTGGGGGAAGAGTGCTGAACCGGAACGTCCAGATAAGGGACGAGCTTTGGAATGGAGGCCAATGCCTCCACCAGTTTTAATTTTAACCGCTCCGGATAAGCGTACATAAGCCTTATCCAGACCAGGGTGGAAATATCGGAAAGCTGTCGGACCAAATCGCTTAGATCTTTGTCGCCGTCTGACCAAGCCGTCAGATCTTGGGCCACCAAAGTTAGTTCCTTAACCCCGGCCTGGGCCAGTTTTTCGGCTTCCAGGACTAGGTCCTCCATCGGCCTTAGTTTTAAGGGGCCCCTTATCGAGGGGATCAGGCAATAGGAACAGCGGTTATCGCAGCCCTCGGCTATCTTAAGCCAAGAGCGCCAAAACGGCGTCCCCTGGTCTCTATGCCAGGTCTCGAAAGGCCCCTGAAAGGCGGCCGGAATAACAAGAAAACCAGCCGAAGGCGAGGGTGAAGGCAAGGCCGCGGGCAAAGCCGAAGCCTTGACGGTTCTTTGCTCCCCGTCTAACCCCAAAGGGCTAGCCTTGGCTTTTTTTGGCCCATCGCCCCGCGGCTTATCGGCTAGCCCATACCAAGCGCAGAGCTTATCCAAAAACTCTGGGTAGCCATTGGGAGGCACGGCCAGGTCAGCCTCAGTCAGGGCCTCGGACATCTCGTCGCCATAACGAGAAACCAGGCAGCCCATGACGGCCAGCTTGGCTCCCGGCTTTTTTATTTCGGCCAAGCGCAAAATGTTAAAGATGGCTTCCTCGGTGGCCGTCCTAATAAAGGCGCATGTATTGATGACCAAGAGGTCCGCTTGTTTGGGGTCAACCGTTGGCCTAAACCCCAAGGCCTTTATGGCCGCCATCAGACGTTCACTGTCAACCATGTTTTTTGGACAGCCTAACGAAACCACGTAAACCCGTAACAATGTCGCCTTGCTATCTGCCACGATCGATTCGCCCATCAAAATTCAAATTCCCAGTCGAAAAACTTTTAGTATCCGCTCGCGCCTATGTTTGGGCCAAGGCTTTGTCGCCGGTTCTGGTCAGCCGGAGACTGGCCTTTATTCGGCCGCTAAGGGGCCCAGGAGGCCTTGGGACCCCTTGACCCTGCTTTTGATACCATCCTGGCCGAGCAGGGGCTCTGAGGGGCCATTTTGACCGATTACGGGCCTGTTTAAAATAGGGGGATGTTGGGTCCAGTATGGCCGGCTAAGTAAGGGCCCTTGACCGCCCGCTTAAAGGCCCACTCAAAGGCCCAATCAGCCAAGCCTCCCAACCCACCGCCAGAACGTTCGGAACATTCGGAACATTCGGAACATTTTAGCCAATAAAACGACGTTAACTTTAGGAATCATGGGTCAATAAATAAACAAAAAGACAAATATATCCATGGGTCATTGGCTTTAAAATAACTAGAAAAGCGCTATTTTCTTAATTTTTAGTTTTTAGACTAGCCTATTATTCTTAAAATTGTCTTTTTTTCTTTTTTTAGATAAATTATTCTTTTTCTTCATCGTCTGGGATGGGATCGGATTCAGCGGCCAGGGCTTTTTTGGCCTGGGACCAGAGTTTTTCCAACTTCTCCATGCCGGCCTCTTCGGGCCTAAGGCCCTCCTGGCCTAAACTTTCTTCCATGTGCTTGAAGCGTTTGACAAAGCGGCGATTGTAGGCGTCTAGGCATTTTTCGGCGGAAAAGCCCATCAGGCGGGCTAGGTTCACTACCGACGCCAGGACATCGCCTATCTCGTGGGCCTGGCGATCCCTAGCCAAGGGATCGTCACTGGCCCCGCAAGAAAGTTCTCTATCTAGCTCGACTAGTTCGCTATCCAAGGTATCTCGGACTTCCTTAACCGACTGGAAATCAAAGCCCGATCGGCTGGCCTTTTGGGCCAATCGATGGCAGCGGGTCAAGGCCGGAAGGCCAACCGGCACCGAGTCCAAAACCCCGCTTTGGGGTTTGGCTTGCCTTTTTAACTGGTGCCACTTTTTCCAAAAGGTTTCCATGTCCTTGATGGGCTGATCTCCCCCAAAGACGTGGGGATGCCTGGAAACCATCTTGTCGGTGGCCGCGTCAAAAAAATCCCTTAGCTCAAAGTCGAAACTTTTTTTGGTTAACCTACCCAAAAAGGCCAAAAGAAAGGCCAGATCCCCGGCCTCCTCAACGATGTCCCCGGCCTTGTCCTCGTTTAAGGCTTGCCTAAGCTCGTAAACTTCTTCCAGCAGATCCTCGGTAATGGTCTTGGTCGTCTGTTTCTTGTCCCATGGACAGCCCACCACGGGATCAAGCAGGCCATCGATCATGACCTCCAAACGTTCCAAGGCGCTTTTGGCGTCCTTACTGGGTCCGGCCGGCGGCATTGGGGCTGAGGGTTTTTGATCCATGGTAAATTTTCGCTTCCAAACTTCCAGGCTAAATTTTTGGGGTTTCCGTCACCCAAAGGCTTAACGTTTTGGCGTTTTGGTTAATGGCTTTAAGCGGGTGGCCGTGGCGGGCTTCCGGTTCCCAGGCTTTCGATCGCCGGCCAGGGTTGACCGCCTTAGTTCTTGGCCTTATGGCGACCGGCCAAGCGGCCAACCGCGATTTTTGATTTTTATGTTTAACGACCATGGGCCGCGCCTGGCCATTGGGCTTATGGGTTTTGGCCTGGGTTTTAGCCCGCCTTAGCTCTATGGCCTTGGTCCATGGAATCTCGCGGTTTAAGGTTAATCAATTGGGCTTGCGAAATAGGGTTAAGCATGGGTTAAGTATCGCCGGGAGGCCGCTTGGCCTAGGATTTGGTCAATAAACTTTTGACCCCGGGGCGGCAAAGTTCATTGCTGGGCCGGCGTGGGCCATCTGGGTTGACTTGGATCGGCGGCGCCGGCATTGGAACCGGCGTTGGGATTGAAGTTAGCGAAGAGGTTTGGGTTTTCCCGTATGAAAGTATTGACCAAATCGGCGTTAAACATTTCCGGGGTCAGGGTCTTAATCTTCTCCACCCAGGCGGGGTTAACCAGGTTGGGATTGTCATTGACCATCTTGACCAAGCTTTGAAAGTCTATGGGAGCCGATAGCCCTCCGGTCCTAGGGGACGGGGGAGCCGTGGCCGGTTTTGGGGTCTCGGGCTTTTTTGCGTCCTGGGGCGGATTAATAACCCCGGTCAGGATGGGACTGGAGCTTATCAAACTTCTCAAAGTTTCCGGCATCCACTCCTTGACTTTTTCGCACATGGGTTTGGCCTTGGGCCAGGACCAAGAATCCGTGTAAATGGTATGCTTGGGAGATAAAAAAGCCGTGGACGCGGCCAACACGATGACGCACAAAGCCACCCCTTTGAAAAGGCCCAAACAGGCCCCGGCCAGCCCGCTACTTATGGGCGTGATGGTGATCTTGACGATTTTATCGACAAAAACCGACATCAGGCCAATCAAAAAGTACACGATCAGATAGATAACCAAGAAACTAAGGACCGCCCGATAAGTGGAACTGTCGATGATCGGTATCAGCTGATCGGCCCCGGCCTTCCAGTAGACGCTGGCCGCCCAAAAGGCCACGAAAAGACCCAGGATGCCCACGACTTCTTTTACCAGGCCACGAAAAATCCCTCGTATGACAAAATAGACCAGGGTGACACAAATGGCGATGTCAAGGGCGCTCATCTAAAAACTCCAAAATTAAGCGACAAAAAAATGTCCAATACAACCGTCAGCCAAAAGGCCCTGGCAAAACCCTTTAAAGACACTTAACAGAAGCTTAAAAGATTTTGGGGCCAGCGGACCAAAGACTCAAACCCAAAGGATCGGACCATCGAGGGCAAATAAGCGCGTAAGGCAAAAAGCCAAACCGTAAGGCCATGGAGTTCGGCGTGAACTCTAAAATCTATTTAAAATATCATACCGGGGGCTGAAAATCAAATTAAGTTTATACTTAAAATGACTTTCGACACGCCCAGAGTCCCTCGCGTTGGCATTAGATGGATTATTTTATTAAGTTATTGATTAACTTAACTTTAAATTATTAAACCTTTTACTAGTTTAGCTAGACTAACTTCAGCGATTAAAGAACTGTTTGGCTAAAATTTCTCCATATATTCAGAGTGAATTCATTGAATTGGATAAATAATGTCAATCAAATATCCATGATTCTAATATCACGCCCAATGCGGACCATGCGGCCCTACTTAAAGTCCGGTTTAGGCCTGATAATGGAGACCCTGGGCGGGGCCTCGCCCTCGTCGACCAGCTCGGCTGAGAAGTCTTTCAAAGCCGCCTCGGCGGCCACCTGCTCCAAGTCGTTACGGACTTCCAAAACGATGGCCCCGTTGGCCAGGTTAACCACGTAGGCGTCCCTTAGCTTACCCAGGGCCTTTAGGACCCTCAAAGATCCCTTTTCCGGGTCAGCCAAGGCGTCCCTGGCTTCCTCCATGGTTATGGAGTTTGGATCAAAAGCGTCTGCCATTATCTTTACCTCTTTTGGCCTAAAAGGCCCAAGAATTTGTTAGCTGATTTTAAATAATTAAACTCTTTAACTATTTAATTTCTTATATTTAGAAGTTTAAGTTAGTCAACAATAACATAAGGCTTAGTAAGTTCTTCAAAAGGGCTTAACATAAACATTTTTAAGGCCAACTCGGTTTCCTCAGCTAGGTTAATTGGCCTTGAAAGTCTAATGTTCGTTTCCCTACTTTGGTCAACCGTCTCCAAGGCGTAAAGGGGCGGGTTAACGTCAATCCATTCCAACCGCCCGGACAAAAAATCCACCCCGCCCTCGGGACCGATTAGATAGACGACCTGCCAGGGGCCAGATTCCCCGCCAAATATACGCCCCTCTTCCAAACTTCTGACCATCACCAATCCGGCCAAGCCCAAGTAACTTTTTTCAACCCAATACCGATACCTAAGCTTAGAAAGCCTCGGCCGACCGATAAAGAACAGCTTGGTTTCCTTGGCCGGATACTTTTCGATTAGCTCCCCGTAAACCTTATCCGCCCAATCCCCCGGTAGTTCCCACTCCCTTTGGTCCTCCCCCAGCCCCCCAAGCGGGGCCCTTTGAAGGCAACCCGTAAAAACGAACATCGCCACCAAGGCTACTAAGCCTAGCGCTAATCCCAGCCTCCAAACGCCCATTTCTACCGGGCCAAAGGGAAGCTTTTTGGGAGCCAACGAAAAACCATTATCTCGCATGATAGGTAAGCCTGGAAAGGGTTTTAGCCAAAGGACTCGTTTTTCCAAATCCGTTTTGTCAACGATTTTTGCCATTAGCCAATCTTAATCTCTCATTATAGCACATGGCCTTAAGCCCCTTTGGCACTAAATCGATTCGCCGCGATATCGTTTTAGTTCTGGCCCCCTCAAGGGACGTTGAGGATCTTTTCCCTAAGACCCCTGGGGAGAACTTAAGAACCTGGCCTAGGGTCTGGGAGAACCTAGGCCAGTGAACTCGCCGGAAACGTCCCGATAAGCCCTGGGTGGAACTTTGAGCCTTTGGGTGGGGGGGGTAACGACCCCAAAGCGCGTTATTCGGGCCCTGGGGGCTTCTGCAGGGTTTGTGGCCTGATGGGTCCTGAGAGCAAGGGAGGCCATGAGGGGGGGGAAGGTGG
>JAITJP010000305.1 GCA_031278835.1 Deltaproteobacteria bacterium | reverse complement strand
GGGCGTTACGCTGGATATTTAAATTAAAGTCTATTAAAAAAGAAGAAGTAAAGATAATCAGCGATTAATTTTTCCCACTATTTTCACTATTCGAAAATTCTTTTTGGGCTATAGGGTCATCTATGGGCTTATATTGCCATTTACCGTCTTGACCTAAAGCCACTTGATAGATTTTTTGGATATTTATATTAGCTTTTTTAATAATTTCTAAGGCTTTAGTTAGATCATCAAGGTTAATTTTTAAACAAAAACCACAATCGGTACCCAGCTCATTGGGCCGTCCCATGACCCTAACGGCCACTTGGGCCGATAAAAGAAGATCCTCGGCCTCTATGGAGGCGGCCGTTGAATGAAAAGTGATGATGGCTTCAGTCATAAGGGGCCAGAAAAAAAATAATTGGGCGGGCCGGTTAGCCCGGCCCTGGGGGCGGTTAAGTTTTGGCTTAGCCGCCAATGCGGTACATGCCCAGCGGCCCGCGGTAGGGCTGGGGGCTATTTTCGAGGCTCTGGTTATCGGAGCCAACAAAAGCGTGGGCCATGGGCTTACTGGCGGCCAAGCCCTCTATGGCCGCTTTGAGCTCCTGGTCCGAGGCCCCGGAGCGCAGGGGGCTTTTAAGGTCCAGGCCCTGGTCACTGGCTAGGCAAGCTTTGAGAAAACCATCGGAACTTAGGCGTAAGCGATTACAGCTTGAGCAAAAACCATGGCTCATGGCGCTAATAAAGCCAATCTTGCCCTTAAAACCGGCTATTTTGTAGTAAACAGCCGGACCATTACCTAACTTGGAATTGTCCTCAACTAGGGGGCCAAAGCGTTTTTCCAAAAGCTCCAGGATCTCGGCCATAGGCAGGCCTTCC
Organism: Deltaproteobacteria bacterium; assembly: GCA_031278835.1. Lineage (GTDB taxonomy): Bacteria > Desulfobacterota > Desulfarculia > Adiutricales > Adiutricaceae > JAIRNQ01. The sequence continues at coordinate 11,986 of JAITJP010000305.1, read as the reverse complement.
AGATGGGCGGCCAGGCCCATGGGCATTAGCTCGATAAACCTGACCGCCTCAAATTGACTTTCAGCCAATTGGGCCAGATCGGCCAAAGTGGCTTCATTGTAGCCGCGCAGGGGAACGCAGTTTAGTTTTACCGGGATATTTAAGGATTTGGCCAAGTGGGCCCCGGCCAGGGCCTGGGAAAGGGCCTCCCGGCGGGCCATTTTGGCGTAAAGCTCGGCATCGGTACTATTGAGACTGATATTTATGGCGGCTATCAGTGAAGGGGCCTCGGGCCCAAGGCTGGTTAGAAAATCGCCTAGAAGCAGGCCATTACTGGTCAGGGTGATTTGTTCCAAAAAGGGCGTTTTTTTAAGCTCCCTAAGAAAGTAGTCAAGGTTTTTTTGAAGCAGGGGTTCCCCGCCGGTCAGCTTGACCCGCCTAATACCCAGTTCACATAAAATTTTACAAAGCCGCAGTTTTTCTTCGAGGCGTAGGATGGCAGTATGGGACTTACTGACCAGGCCCCCTTCGGGCATGCAGTAGACGCAGCGTAGGTTACAGCGATCGGTTAAGGACAACCTTAGGTAATCCAAGGTCCGGCCCAGAGCGTCGACCATCATGACGATAACCTCGAAAAAGGGCGGCTTAGGTTGGCTTGGCCTAGGGCTTTCATATTAATCTCTTGTTTGGGCCATAGGGGGTTTTGGCTTTAAAAAAACACGATAATTTTTGGCTGGCCAAAAATTAGGGAGTATTTAAGTCTAGCTTAACCACTTCGACCTTGGTGCCCAGGGCTAGTTCTTTTAAGCCTTCGGCCATGTCCACCAGGCAGTTACAACCGGCCAGGGAAAAAAGGCGGCCCGAGGATTGATCGTCTGGCAGATAGACCTCTGGGAGGGCCCCCGGGGCCCGGTAGTCCAGACGGGCCCGTAGGAAACGGCGAGGCCTATTAAGGCCCTTACCGCCACCGTAGTGGCTCCGGAGGATGGCCTGGCCCCGGCTGGGGCTAAGCTCGGGCCGGTGGGCTAGTTTGGCCAAAGCCGGTCTGACGATTAACTCAAAGGTGGCCAGGGCGGCAAAGGGATTGCCGGAAAGGCAAAAAAAAGGCTTTTCTTGGTAGCGGCCGCATAAAAAGGCGCTGCCGGGCTTAAAGGCCAATTGGTGAAGGTCGGCTTCTACCTCCAGGAGCTTAAAAACCCGGGCCATGATGTCTTTGTCGCCCACGCTGACCGAGCCGGTGCTTATTAGAATATCAAAACTCTTGGCCGCTTCCCTAATGATTTGGGCGGAAATATCGGGATCATCTGGCAAAATCAAGTGAGAACTGGGCCTAAAACCCAGTTCGGTCAGTCGAGAAGTCAGCATGATACCGTTACTATTGTATATTTTGCCATCTTCCAAAGGCAAACCGGCTGGGGAAAATTCCTCGCCCACGCATAAAATACCAATGCTTGGTTCTTTAAAAACCAAGACCTTTTTATGGCCAGTGGCGGCCAGCATGGCCAGATGGGCGAAAGTTAGTTTGGTCTGGGCTTTAATGAAAATTTGACCGTTTTTTATGTCCTCGCCCCGAAAGATGTAGTTTTCATGGACTTTGGCGGCCCGGCCGACAATGAGCTTGTCAGCCTCAACGGTAAGGATCTCCTTGGGCAGCATGCAGTCGGCCCCGGCCGGCATGGCCGCCCCGGTCATGATGGCCACGGCCTCTCCAGGTCCTTGCTCTCGGCCCTTAAGCGTACCGGCGTAAACGGTGCCCACGATAGTTAGTTTAACTGGGTTTTCCGGACTGGCCCTTAAGGTGTCTTGGCAACGCATAGCGTAGCCGTCCATCGAGGAACGGTCAAAGGGCGGAATGTCAATACTGGTCCGAATATCCAAAGCGCAGACCTGGCCCAGGGCCCGCTCCACCGGGAGCTCCAGGCTTTGGTTTAAAGGCTTAAGTAGATAATCAAGACGTTCCAAAGCCACTTCAAGTTTAGCCGAGCGTAGCATAGTCATTGGCCCAGGGGCCTGGTTGGAGGAAACTAGCCTAAAAGCCGTTTCTAGTTTTTCCGAGTTAAACATTGTGGTCACGCGAAAGGCGCCCTCAGAAAGGAAAGGTCAAGTCTCCAAGGTCTGGGCGTGGGCCAGGGTGGCCTTTTTTTGGCCGCCCTGGCAAGGGTAAAAAATCAATAAAGGCGAAAGCTGGAGCGGCCAAGTTTTTTTTGGTGGCCCTGGCAAGGGTAAAAAATCAATACGATTGGTAATCGGCAAAATCCTGGGCTTTATATTTGTCTCTGATCTTTTGACCAGCCGGTGAGATTTTAAACTGTTTAAAAAAGTCCTGGCCACCGGAGCGGGCCAAAGCGGAACGGGCAATCAGGTCAGCCTTTTGGTCTTCAAGGCTATGACCCAGATCGACCAAGACGTTACACAATTTATCCAGGTTTTTAGCGCTGGCTTTAACCGAGTCTAAAGGGTTATTTATATAATACATTAGGCCTGGTTTGACAAATTGCCTAAGGCTATTGGATTCTGCCACCACCAAGTAGCGCTTGGAAATCAATTTGTTAAAAGCCTCAAAGCCCTGGGCCAGGGAGTCCTTACAGGCCCGTAGCCAAAAAACTTTCTTGGCCCCAGAAGCCAGTAATTTGGAAGTGTCCTTGGGCGAGTCACGGTCAAGCTCTTGGCTCAAAACGAAGGGGCCATCAAACTGGCAAGCCCCGCAGCCGGTCGAGTGACGTTGGCAGGGCCGGCCCGATTCGGCCGTGGTAACTTTTAGACCAATGACCGAGTAAACTTTACTAAAATACCAGACCAGGGCCGTTGACAGGGTGGTCTTGCCGGCCTTGACCCCCGAAGCGCTGACCAATAAAAGGCGGGGAGCCTCTATGAGTTTGTCATTTTCCATGGTTTTTAGACACAAAAGGCCATAGTAATAATGGCCTTTTGTGTGACAAGGTTATGAGTTTAGTTGGTACGATTGACTTCCGGGGCCGAGGCGGTCAATAAGACATTGGTCCGCTTTAGGGCCAGAAGTTCGGACAAATCTTGGCTCTCAACTAATCTTAGGGCCTCGGTGGGGCAAACCCGCTGGCAAGCCGGACCGCCCTCAAGACCAAAACAGAGATCGCACTTATGGGCCACCGACCTTCTGGTGCCGTCGGGATTTTCTTCAAAACCCAAGGGCACCATGCGGATGGCCCCAAAAGGACAGGCCTCGGCGCAGGACTTGCAACCAATGCATTTGGCCCGATCAACCAAGACCGTTCCCTCCTGGACGTAGATGGCCCGCGATTGACAGACCGCCTTACAAGCGGGATTTTCGCAATGCTTGCACTGCACCGGGACGCTGACGTTGAAAGTCTTAATGACTTTCAAGCGGGGATGGAAATCATATCCGTCGGGATCGATCTCATAGATGCGTTTGCCCTCATGGGCCACCACGCAAGCTATGGTGCAGGTTCGGCAGCCGATGCATAGTAGGGGATCGCCCTGAACGTAACGGTTCATATCGCTTTCCTTCCTTTCTCCAGCTCAATGCCCATGCTGCGGCGGATATTTTCATATTCCCGGAGAACGTAACTCTCCGCCCAGGCTTGGTCTTCGATTTTTTCTACCCGACAAGCGCAGTATTTGTACTCAGGGGTATTGGAAATGGGATCCAGGGAAGCGATGGTTAGCTCATTGCAAGCCCCAATCCACCATTGATAGGTCATGTAAACGGCTTGTTTCTTGACCCGATCCGTGGGCAGGCATCTGGTCACACAGTGGCCGCGCTTGGAGATGACCTTGACCAGTTCACCGTGTTTAACGCCCAGCTCCTCACAGAGGGCCGGATTCATCTGAATCCAGCCAGGCTCGTCTTCAAGGTTTCTAAGCAGACGACAGTTGCCGCTCATGGTCCTAACCGAGTAATGGCCAACCTCACGGTTAGTCGAGAAGATCAGCGGGTACTCATCGTTTTCCAGCTCGGTGGGCGGCTGCCAATCGATGGAGGAAAACTTAGCCTTGCCGTCGGCATTGGCGAATTTTCCGTCCTTGTGAAGAAAGCTGGTACCCCGATCGTCCATGTCTTTACTGCGGCAAGGCCACTGGATGTTGACGTATTTTTCCAGTTTTTCGTAGGTGGCCCCGGTGAAACTTGGGCAAAGGTCGATGACCTCGTTCCAGATTTCCTCGGTATTATTATACTTCATGGGGTAACCCATGGCCGTGGAAATACGGCTGATGATCTCCCAGTCGGTTAGGACGTTGGCGTCGGCCGGGGGATTGACCACCTTGCGGATACGCTGAAAACCCCGGTCGCAACAAGAAAAGACCCCGTCGTGCTCGTTCCAACCAGTGGAGGGCAAAATAACGTCAGCGTAAATACCGGTCCGGTTCATGTAAATGTCTTGGAGGATGACCAGTTCCAGTTTTTCCAGAGATTCCCGAACCTCGGCCAAATCCGGATCCGATTGGGCGGGATCTTCCCCAAAGACGTAATAGGCCCTGATTTTTTTCTCCTCAGGCTCGTGGAGAACGTAATGAGGCACCTGGGTTAAGGGTATGCCGACTTTGTCGGACAAGGGCACGCCCCAGGCCTTTTCGAACTTGGCCCGGATCTCCGGAACGGTGACGTTTTGGTAGCCGGGATAGGAGTTGGGCAGAGCCCCCATATCGCAAGCCCCTTGAACGTTGTTTTGCCCGCGAACCGGACCAATGCCAACGGCCCAGCGCCCAAAATTTCCGGTCATGATGGCCAAATTAGCCAATCCCTTAACTACGTTAACCGCCTGGGCGAATTGGCAAACGCCCATGCCGTAAAGGATCATCGACTGGCCGCTGGTGGCGTACATGCGGGCGGCTTTACGAATATCGTCCGGGTGAACTTGGGTGATGGCTTGCACCGATTCGGGAGTGTATTTTTTGCACAACTCCTTAAACTCGTCAAAACCCGAGGAGTGCTCTTCGATGAACTTATCATCGCATAAACCTTCCTCGATTATGACATGAGCGATGGCGTTAACCAAGGCCAAGTTTGAGCCGTTTTTCAACTGCAGATGAAGATCGGCGATTCGAGCCGTTTCAATGCGCCGCGGATCCACGCAGATGATCTGAGCGCCTTTTCTCTTGGCCCGAACGATTCTCCTGGCCACGATCGGGTGAGAATCGGCGCCATTGTAACCAAAAACAAACAGAAGCTTAGAGTCCTCGATCTCGTGGACTCCGTTGCTCATGGCTCCCGAACCTAAGGAATACAGTAGACCCGCTACTGAAGGAGCGTGTCATATTCGGGCGCAGTGGTCAACGTTATTGGTGCCAAGGGCCGCTCGGGCAAACTTCTGCATGATGTAGTTGGCTTCATTGCCAGGTCCACGGGCCGATCCCGTGCACATGATGGAGTCGGGACCGTGTTTTTCCTTGATTTCAGTCAAGCGTTTGGCCGTATAGTTAATGGCCTCGTCCCAACTGACCTCCTCTAAGGGTGAGCCTTTGCCGCCCTTTCGGATGAGAGGGCTTTTGAGTCGTTTGGTCAGGATCTGGGGATCGTTGATGTAATCCCAGCCATAGTGACCTTTGAGACACAAGGTGCCATCATTGGTTCGACCTGGAGCCGGGACCGCTTCAAGGATCTTGTTTTGTTCCTGATCGACCTTGAAGAGTATCTGACAACCGGCCCCGCAATAAGCGCAGGTTGTTTGTACTTCTTTAATGGTCATGGTCAAGTCCTTCCTTTCTAGCCTTAAAACAGACTAGATCAACAAAAAATGGTAAAAATGCCTGGACATCTTACCTTCATAAGCCTAAGACAAATAAAAATCTCTGCCAAAAGCTAAAAATTTTAAAATCTAAAATAAGCCTGTTTCTATTCTACGATTATTGGATCGCCTTGGGTGACGATGCCCGGTAAAAGAACCCTGGCCGTAAAAAAAGGCCCCTTGGTTCCGGTTAGTTCAATTAAGGCGTCCTGGCTTCTAAGCCTGGTTCCCACTGGTATTCCAGTTAAATCTAAAGTTATGACGAGATTTTCGCCCCTTAAGCCCCAGCCGCCCACCGGTCCATTGGCCAAAGCCTGGTCGTCTTGGCAGGAAATGACCAGCTGGCTACTGGAGGGCCCGGTGTCGCAATCGCCGCTAAGGCCAAAGTTTTTCAAAAGCTGGCCTTGGCCCACGTTTCTCTTGGCTTGACCCTTTTGACGGCCGGCGCAGACGGCTAAAATTCGGCCCTGGCTTTTTCTTGGCACAAAATCAAAAACTTTCAATTTCTCTTTTGGCCCTCCCCAAAAGGCCTTGAGGCCTTTTTTGGCCCTGGAGGCCCTTGGCCGGCTTAACGTGACGAAACGTAACGAAACGTGACAAACCAGTATAAAACTTCTCGGGAAGCTGGCCCGGCCCAGCTGAGCAAAGCCGTCAAAAGCTTCATAAACTCCGGGCCTGGCTGAGCGCGCCCGACGCCAGCCTCTAAACAAACTAAAACTAGGGGGATTTAAAAGGTTCTCTCTCTAAAATTGAGGCCCGTTTTTATTGACAAATATGGCCAAATAATTATTTGGCCAAGCGGCCGTCAATTATTTAATAATATAACAGAAATATGGGCTCTTTACAAGATTTTGACAGCCCCGGGCGAAGCCATGACCTATCCAATTAGAAATTAAGCCGAATACTTAAGCGGCCCGGCCCAGGCCCCTCATGGCCTGCCCAAAAAATTTGACACAAAAACCTAAGCAAGATCAATTTTGGCCAGGGGCCCTTGGCCAAAATTGTTCTCGCTTAGCTCGGGCCTTGGCCCAGGGCCCGATTTAGAGCTTCTTTAATTAAAACCATTTGCTGGGAAAAAATGGTCCTAAGGTCTAAAAGTAAGCGGTCTTTAACGATTCTGGCCACGATGGGCGGATCATTTTTTCTAAGTTTTTCTTCAAGGGCGTTTATGGGCCAGTCTTGGGCCTCCAGGGCCACGGCCCAGGAAGCCAGGGGTTGTTCCGGAGCGGCACCGCCGCCAATCTGGCCGCTAACTTCCATTAGGGAGACTTTAAGGCCCGGGCAATCTGCCAAAATTTTCTTAAGTTTAAGGGCCATCTGGCGCAATTGCTCGGGGCTATAGTGAAGCATCCGGTAAGTGGGGATTTGTTGGTAACCTTCAGCCTGGTCTTGGTAAAGCTTTAAGGTCATTTCCAAGGCCGCCAAGGTCAATTTTCCGGGCCGAACCGTTCTCATCAGCGGGTGGGCTTTGATTTTTTTAAGCAGATGGCTTTGCCCGGCGATGACCCCGGCCTGGGGCCCGCCCAGGAGTTTGTCGCAGCTAAAACAAACCAGGTCAGCGCCCAGGGCCAGGGCCTTTTGGACGGTCAGCTCATCGCTTATGCCCAATTCCGACAAATCGATTAAGGCCCCGCTGCCCAAATCGACCACCAGAGGCAGGGCTTTTTCTCGGGCCAAGGGCACCAGTTCGGCCAGGCTGGTCTGGGAAGTATAGCCAAGCTGGCGAAAATTTGAGGCGTGGACTTTTAAAATTAAGGCCAACTCTTCGATCTGGCTGGCTTTTTCATAATCAGCCAAAAGGGTCCGATTAGTCGAGCCGACTTCCTTTAAGGTCACCCCGGCCGCCTCGATAATTTCGGCCAAACGAAAGGAGCCGCCTATTTCCACCAGCTCACCCCTGGAGATGGCCACCGGGCCGCCTTGGCCCAAAACGGTCATGAGTAAAAAAAGGGCGGCGGCGTTATTGTTGACCACGGTGGCCGCCTCGGCTCCGGTCAGGGCCATCAAAAGCTCCTCAAGAGCCTTAAGTCGATCCATTCTTTTTCCAGTAGCCGGGTCATACTCCAAAGCGCAATAGCCCCCAGCCAAGCGGCTCAGCTCGGCCAAAGCCAGCTCGGGTAAGGGGGCCCGGCCCAGATTGGTGTGCAAAACCACCCCGGTGGCGTTGATGACCTCCCCTAAGGAGGGCCTTTGCCGCTCCAGGGCCCTTTCGATGACCAGGGCTTTTAACTCCTCCTGGGCGGGAATTCGCTCGGTTTTAAGGTCAATTAAATCCCGCCTCAGCCGCTCCAACACTTCCCTAATGGCGTAAACCAGCCTGGGCCGAGAGACCCTTAAAAGAGCGCTGTCCCCGCGAGTCCAGGTCAGAACTTTTTCCACTTTGGGAATTTGCCTTAATATTTCCGAAAGCCGGTCCATTTTTTTCCTTTTAAGCCCTAGTCAAATCTCTCCGGCCTAAAGCCCCCAGGGCTTTAGGCCTGGCTTTTAGATATTAATAAGCCGGCCGGCCTGGGCCATGGTTTGGGCTATGGCAAACATGTTGGTGACGTTTCCAACCTTAAGTTTCTCCTTAAGGTTATAAAAATCTAGGCAAGCCCCGCAGGTACTGACGATGGTGCCTTTTTCAATGAGGCTTTGCAGATCGGCTATCGAGCTGGAGCCTTCCGTGGTCAGATAAGCCCCGCCGTTAAAAAACAACAAATACTCGGGGTAGGGCCGCACCTCGGTTAGGGAAAAAATAAAGGCCTTAAGTAGGCTTTTGCCCAACTTTTCATCGCCGTGACCCATGAGCTCTCGGCTAATGGCCACGACCAAATTACCGCTATCCAAATTACCGCTATTTTGGTGGCCTTTGGTCTCAGGCCCTAAATCTTGGATGGTGATGGCCACCTCAAAGGAACCGTCGGCCTGGGTAGTTAGGCTGACCTGATGGCCCAGGCTCCGGGCCATTTTGCTAAGATTCTGGACGGCGATGTCATTGTCGACCAAAACGGTCACGGTTTGGCCCAGGCGGTGTTCTCTTAGGGCTTTTTTGGCGTTAATAACCGGCAAGGGGCAGGGCTGACCCAGCATGTTGATGGTTGTCATGGTAACTCCTGAATTTTTCTGGCCTCAAGCTCAAAGGGCCACCACGGCCGGGTCACCGGGGCGGCGCTCCGAGACTTGGCCAATGATGGCCGACTCGGGGTCGCTGGCTTTTAGGGCCGCGACTAGGGCCAAAGCCCGCTGGGCCGGAACTGAAATGGCCAGACCGCCGGAGGTCTGGGGGTCAAAGAGAATTTCTTCCTGGGCCGGATCCAAGCCCCGTAACTGGACCCGATGGCTTAAATTGTTGCGATTTCGCTGGCCCAAAGCCGTGGCGAAAAATTCCCGGGCGTAATTGAGGGCCCCGGGCAAAAGGGGCAGGGAATCAAAATTTAAATAAATGGTGTAATGGTTTCCGGCCATTTCGCTTAAATGGCCCAGTAAACCAAAACCGGTCACGTCGGTCACGGCGCTGACCCCAAAGGGTTCCAGGGCCTGGGCGGCCGGGCCGTTTAATCTGGTCATGGAATTAGTGGCCGCCTCAAAATCTGCCAAGCTGGCCGCCTCCACCCGGTGGGCGCTTAAAATCAGGCCCACGCCCAGGGCTTTGGTTAAAATAAGGGCGTCGCCAATTTTAAGAGTATTATTGCGGCGGATTTTTTCCGGATGGGCCAAACCGGTCACGGCCAAGCCGTATTTAGGTTCAGGGTCGTAAATGGAATGACCGCCGGCCAAAAAGGCCCCGGCTTGGGCCAGGACTTCGGCCCCACCGGCCAAGATCTCGGCCATGATTTCCGGGTCCAGTTTTTGGGGATAGCAAACCAAGTTAAGGGCCATGATGGGCCGCCCGCCCATGGCGTAAACGTCGCTTAAGGCGTTGGTGGCGGCGATTCGGCCAAAAAGCTTAGGATCATTTACCATGGGCGGAAAAAAATCCACGGTGCTGATGATGGCCGTGTCCGGGCTAAGTTGCCAAACGGCGGCGTCGTCTGAGCTCTCAAAGCCAACCAAGAGTTGCTCGGGCTTGTTTTGGGGCAAAAGGGTCAAAAACTTTGACAAAAGGGCCGGATCGACCTTGGCCCCGCAGCCGCCGGTGGGGCAAAATGACATTAAGCTCTGGCTCATTTAGGCGCTTCTCCCCAAGGCTGGCCCATAAGCCCGGGCCCCGGGTCGGGCCCCGGGCTTATGGTCCAAGAGATTTGGCTTTGGGCTCATTGGCTTTTTTCTCCCAGGGAGTCGTCTTTGACCCCCAGGCGGCCGGCCAAGGAATCAATGGCTCGGGGCAAGCGGCCGGAACCGGATTTTAGGGCCAAGGCCCGGTTTTCAAAACTCTCCAAAATGGCGAAGGCGATCTTTCTGGAAGTATTCAAGGCGTCTCGAAAAGCGGCCAGTTCCACCGGGCCGTTTTTGGCCAGGGCCTTAAAATACTCCCAGGCTTCTTGGTAGGCCTGGAAGTGCATGTGATAAAGGCTATCCAAGGGGATCAGCTGGCCGGAGCGCACCAAAGTGGCCAAAGCGGCTTTGCGGCGGCGGTTTGAATCCGGGTCATCGGCTGGCCGGACCATGGAGGTGGCCAGGGGTTTCAGGCCAAAGGCCAAATAATCGCCCTCCAAAAGTCGCAGGTAGTGGTTTTCGGCTTCATCGACCTTTGGTTCAAAAGAACTAAGACGAGTAAAACCAGCCTCTTGGCTGATGATATGGTTACTTTTCCAGTATTTTTGTAAGCCCTCCCAGGCCGACGGGGCGGCCCTGGGGGCCAGTTTTTCGCGAATCTCCCCAGTGGAGAGGCCTTGGTTAAAGGGATTACTTTTATGATAATTGGTTAATAAATTTTTCAGCTTTTGGGTTAATGAGTTAATTTCTGACTTATGGATAAAAATGTCTTTAGTTAAAGCCACGATTAAGCCTTGATCGGCTAATTTATTGGCCTCGGCTTTGGCCAGGGGCCCCAAGTCGGCCCTAAGGACCAATTGGGGCAATGTGGCGAAAGTGCCCGGCCTCTCGCTTATGGCCAGTTCCAGGCGTTGCCTCAGAGTGCCCGATTCTTTGGTCTGGTATTGGTCGATAACCGCGGGCTTATGGCGCCGATGTTTTTGGGGAAAGGCGTCTAAGATCTCGCCGCCGCCTATGGTAATGGGCGGCGAGGCTAAACGGATAACCAGTCGATCGCCGCGGCGGGCCACCACCGGCACGGTCAAACGCAACTGGGCGTAATCGCTTTCCCCGGCCGTTAAGCGCTCGGATTTCATCAAAACCACCTTGGCCGTGACTTCCCGGGCCGACAAATGCAGTTGGACCAGAGCGTTATTTTTTAAAGAAAAGGGCGAGTTGGGTAAAACCGACAAATGAACGTCTAGCATAAAAGTATTATGCAAACTGCCGGGCCTGGCCAAAAGGTCGCCTCGCTTTAAGTCGCTTTTCTTTAAGCCGGCCAGATTCAAGGCCACCCTTTGACCGGGATAGGCCAAGTCAGCGCTTTGGCCGTAAACTTGGATCTGCTTGACCCGGCTCTCGATTTCTTGCGGATAGGCCATAAGCTGATCCCCGGTCTTGATTGGGCCGTCCAAAAGGGTGCCGGTAACCACGGTGCCAAAGCCGTCCATGGTAAAAACCCGATCCAGGGGCAATCTAAAGGAAGGCCCCACCGAGCGGGGAGCGGCCCTTAAAAGGGCCTTATGGAGCTCTTGAGTTAACTCCTCTAGGCCCTGGTTGGTTTGGGCGGAAACCGGCACGATGGCTAAGTCGTTTTGAAAGGCCCCCTGGGTTAAAGTCCTAACCTCGTCCATAATTAAATCCAGCCACTCTGGGTCTGAGATTAGGTCAGACTTGGTTAAGGCCACTAGGCCAGTTTTTATATTCAAAAGCTTTAAAATATCAAGGTGTTCCCTGGTTTGCGGCATGACCCCGTCATCGGCGGCCACCACCAAAAGGGCCAGGTCGATTCCGCCCGAGCCGGCCAACATGTGCCGCACGAAACGTTCATGACCGGGCACGTCGATAATCCCGGCCACCAGGCCGTCTTTAAAGCTCAAATGGGCGAAACCGTTTTCAATGGTAATGCCCCGCCTTTTTTCTTCGCTTAAACGATCGGTGTCAATGCCGGTTAGGGCTTTAACCAAGGCGGTTTTGCCGTGGTCAACGTGACCGGCCGTTCCGATGGTCAGGTGGCGCTGGGAAGCCATGAAAACACTAAAGCCTCAAAAAAAGAAAAAAAAGAAAAAACTATCCCTAACTAGTCAAACTTACTACTATATCCCCGA
>JAITJP010000286.1 GCA_031278835.1 Deltaproteobacteria bacterium | reverse complement strand
ACAAATAACACATTAATAGTAATAATTAGTTATATATCTGTTGTCTTTTTGCTTAAAAAATGATTGATATATTCAAAAATTAGTATCTATAACTTTATTAACGACAGTCTGGTATTATTTCTTTCCGTTTTCGGACAGAGCTGAAGATTCAAGCCCTGGCCAGGGACTGGGCAAAGCCAGGGGATTTTTTGACTCAAAAACTACCGACCTGAGACCCCATACAAAAATGGCCCGTAAAGGGTCAAATCCGAGCCCTGAGGGGCTTTGGCCAGGGCTTTGGGGGTTGTGGGGTGGGGGTAAGCGCTGTCAAAGCCCTGAGGGCCTTTAGGGCCGTTTATGGGCGGGTCGGCGAGAAGGCCGGACCTGGCCCGATGAGTTTATTTTAGGCCCATGGCCCAGCCGGGGGCTTTAAAGAGGGGCAAAAAACGGGTAAAAATAGCTTAATAAGGCCACACGATAAAGTCAAACAAAGGCCAAAGAAATGAAACTTATATCTTTTAACGTTAACGGTCTTAGGGCCGCCTCGGCCAAGCCGGGTTTCTTTGATTGGTTTTTGGGCTCCCAGGCCGACCTGATCGCCCTCCAAGAGACCAAGGCCAGAGTTGAACAGCTCCCAGAAAATCTAATTAATCCAGGGGGCTATCAATCTTACTTTTCCTCGGCCAAGGTCAAAAAGGGTTACTCCGGGGTGGCCGTGTATTTAAAAAACCCACCCATCCAGGTGACCAGCGAACTGCCCTGGGCTGAATGGGCCCAGGAAGGCCGCCTTCTTAAGGTCGAACTTCCCCAATTCCATTTTTTAAACATATATTTTCCCAACGGCCAAAAAGACGCTGAGCGCCTTGATTTTAAAATGGGCTATTATGACGCCTTTTTTGAATACGCCCAAAGCCTTAGAAAATCCAAGCCGGTCGTGGTCTGCGGCGATTTTAATACGGCTCACCGGGAAATCGATTTGGCCCAACCAGAACTCTATGAGGACACTTCTGGTTTTTTACCCCAGGAAAGGGCCTTTCTTACAAAAATGATAAATAATGGCTACCTCGATACCTTTAGAACGGTTAATGGTGATATCAAAGACCAATACTCGTGGTGGTCTTACCGCCTAGGGGCCAAGCGAAGAAACTTGGGCTGGCGCATTGACTATTTTTTCGCCTCCGATGAGCTTAAAGCCAATGTCACCGGGGCCTGGATTGAACCCAAAATAAATTTTTCCGATCACTGCCCCATCGGCCTGGCCCTTGATTTTTAGAAAAAAACTTTTTTTAGGTTAAAAAATCACCTTGTGACTTTTATGGACCATTTTAATCTCACTAAAAGTTAAGTTTTATTACATTAAATAACATATTTTTGATTAATTTTAAAATATATATTTTTTTAGGTGTGTTATTAATTTTTAAGCTTTTTAGACTTTTAGAGTCAACTTTTTTTTAGCCTTCCAGAATCAACTTTTTTTTGGCCAGCCCCGGCTCCCTCGGTGGGCCAGGTTGTGGGCAGGATGGGCCCAACCAGGCCATGTCAATAAAAAACCTTGCCCTTTTGGTCCGGCGGTGTTATCATGGATAAAACCAAAGGAGCGAAAAGAAAACAACGGATCCGTCTCGGGTTTGAGTCAAGAGGGGATTAAGGCCGCCTTTGGCGTCATGAGTAATCCGGCCAACCGCCGCCCCGCTCCCCTTACTCGGCCGTGGATCGTCCGTTTTTTTCGGCTCCCCAACACCCAACTCCTAAGGAGCATATAATGGACAAGGAAGAGAAGAAATTCTCATCCGCGGAACCCATCAGCATGAGTGACAGTGACCTAAACTTTGCCAAAGACATTGGCAAAGTGGCCGGCACCGATCTCAACTCCTGCCTGACCTGCATGAGCTGTTCAGGCGGATGCCCCATGTACGCCTATATGGACTATGGTCCACACGGGATTATGAGGCTGGCGGTTCTCGGACTTAAGAAGGAGGCTTTGACCTCATCCACCATCTGGCGCTGCGTTGGTTGCCATTCCTGCGCCGCCGTTTGCCCCATGGCCATCAACATCGCCGGCGTCATGGACTATTTGCGCGAGGAATGCATCAAAGAAAAGGCTCCAATCGGTGACAAGCCCCTTTTCGAGTTCCATAGGGCTTTTTTGACCTCGGTCCGGTTTCACGGCCGCTGCTCCAAAGTCGAGTTGATGGGACTCCATAAGCTTTACACCATAGGCAGTGGGCCTAAGGCTTGGATGCAAGACGTTTTTTTGGGAATGAAGATGATTCTTATGAGTAAGTTCCATCTACTCCCCTCACGCCTGATGAGTTCAGGCATTTCCCAGGTCCGAAAACTCGTTGTCGGCGATTGGCGCGACCGCTAGGAGGCTAAACCATGTCAGAGTATTTGATGGAAGCCACCTATTTCCCAGGTTGCACCATGAAGACCGGCGCAGACGAATCGAATCTGCCCCAGCAATTGGTTCTCGACAAACTCAAGATCAAATTCTACGAGATCGAGGACTGGAATTGCTGCGGCTCTTCCTCAGGTCACAGTGTCAACCACGAAATCGGCACGGCCATGGGAGCCAGGAACCTTTCCAAAGCCCCCAAAGGCCGCCCGATCGTTATTCCCTGTCCCAACTGCTACCGCAATTGGGCCGGGGCCCATTATCACTTAACCAACGAGCCTGAGACCCTCAAAAAGTATGAGGATCAGTTCGGCCGTATCAACACCAGCGACCCCATCCTCAACATCTACGATCTCTACCACCACGTCTTTAACTTGGCCAGACTCAAGTCAGTCGTCTTTGAGAACACCCAGTCTTTAAAAGACCTTAAAATAGCCGTATATTACGGCTGCGGAGCCATGTACTCAAAGCAGCTCCGTCCCAAGGGTCCGCCAAGAGATACGGTTGAGAGGATCATGACCGAAATCGGGGCCGACGTGGTCACCTGGCCTTATCCGCACAAGTGCTGCAGCGCCTTCCTTTCAGCCGTTTACCCTGACATCGCCGAAGAGCTAGTAACCCAGATCGTCGGTGGGGCCTACGAGGCCGGGGCCGAGGCCTTGGTCACGACCTGCGCCATGTGTCAGATGAACATCGAGATGAGGGAAGTCTCGGCCCGGATGAGCAATAAGCTGCCGGTCTTCCACCTAAACCAGCTTTTGGCTCTTTATCTGGGTGAGAAAGCCTCCGATCATCAGGATTGGTGGAAATTCCACCTAATCGACCCCATTCCGGTTTTGAAAAAGTCCGGTCTCTGGGGTTAAGCACTCCCTACAAACCTGTCTTAAAAAAAGCGGCCTCTCATTTGAGGGGCCGCTTTTTTTGTTTCTAAATTTGAGAGTCTCTGGCCGGGGCTGGCCATCTCGAGGGCTGGTTTATTACCTAATTTTCAGTATCTCGCCTGGGCGGAGAATATCGTTTTGCTTATTATTTAAGGATTTTAATTTATCGACTGTCAATTTATGTTTACTGGCGATGGAATACATGGTGTCGCCCGGAACAACCTTGTAGGTCCCGCCGGAGCCGGAAGACCTGGAAGTGGCCGAGGCTTGGGTCACCCTGGCCCCCTTAACCGAGAGTCTTTGACCAACCCTGATGTTATCGCCGGTCAAGTTATTAATGGAGCGCAGATCGGCCGACCTCATGCCGAAACGTTCGGCAATCTGGCTAACCGTATCGCCGTTTTGAACCACGTAAACCTCTCCACCGCCAGAACTTCTGGTGGCAGGGCGGGAAGCCGAGGCGCTTGAAACAAAAAGTCTCTGACCGATCCTGATGGCGTTATCGTTTAAATTATTCATCTGTCTAAGATCGGCCGAGCTCATGCCGAAACGTTCGGCAATCTGGCTAACCGTGTCGCCGTTTTGAACCAGGTAAACCTCCCTGCCCCCAGAACTTCTGGTGGCAGGGCTGGAAGCCGAGGCGCTGGAAACAAAAAGCCTCTGACCGATCCTAATGGCGTCATCGTTTAAATTATTGACCTGCCTAAGATCGGCCGAGCTCATGCCAAAACGCTCGGCAATCCGGCTAACCGTGTCGCCGCTTTGCACCAGGTAAGTATCCGAGGCCTTAATCGATCCCGAAGATGACTGGGAGCTGGTCCTGGGGACCGCGGCTTGAGCGCTCCTCGGGGCCGAGGCGGAAACGGCCAACTTCTGACCTGGCCTGATGTTGTCGTTGGGCAGGTTATTTATGGTCCTTAAATCAGCCGAGCGCATATTAAAACGATCGGCGATCTGACTTACCGTGTCGCCGCTTTGAACCACGTAAACTTCAGAACTAGTCTCTGGGCTGCCCTGGGCGCTTGGGCTGGACCTTTGGACCTGGCCGGGACCGGCCTCTGACCCCAGACCCGAAGCCGAGGCGACTTGGCTTCTTTGGCTTGAGCCGCCCCCGTCCAAAACCTTAAGTTTCTGGCCTATCCTGAGATTGTCTCCGGTCAGGTTATTTAGCTGCCTTAGGTCGGCCGAGCTCATTTTATTTCTGTCAGCGATGGTACTAACCGTGTCTCCGGCCACGACCACGTATTCTTTTTCAACCGTCCCACCGGCCGCTACCTTTAAGGTCTGGCCAGCGTTAATTAAATCATCAGAAATATCGTTTAATTTTCTGATGTTTTCCTCTTTCACTCCCATGCGCTGGGCGATTCCGCTTATGGTATCCCCTTCCCTGACTTGGTATTCGCGGGGAGTGGAATTGCTTTTCGAGGCGCTAGCCGTGGCCGTCGTCTTTATGGCTGGAACTTTCAGTACTTGGCCGATCCTAAGGTTGTTACTGGCCAGATTATTAATCTGCCTTAACTCCTCGGAAGTGAGCCCGTAGCGATCGGCGATGGTACTGACGGTGTCCCCGGCCACGACCTTATAATCGGTCCCGCCGGTAATTTTTGACGAGGGCACCGGAACGGTACCTATTTTTAACTGTTGGCCGACCCTGATATTGGCGCTGGTCAGGCCGTTTAAATCCATGAGCTGCCTTTGACTGACCTTGTAATTGGCGGCAATGGTACTAATGGTTTCGCCGGATTTAACCGTGTGCGAAGCGGGGACGCCTTCGGAGACCTGAACCCAGGTATTGCTGGAAGATCTGCTGCCGGATGAGGCGGTCAGGGGCAAATTTGAACGGATATTTAAGATCTGCCCTTCCCTTATGTTGTTTGAGGCCAGCTTATTATCCGTTTTGATCTGGTCGGCCTTGACCCCATACAACCTGGCTATGCCAAGTATGGTATCGCCCGATCGGACCCGGTGACTGATGGAGTTGATGACCTGTGGCCTTCTGACTTGATTGGAGGCCACCACCGTGGGTCTTTGGGCTTGGCTTGAGCCAGGCCGCCGGCTTGGGGCCTGGGCCACGGCCACGGGTGGCGAGGGGGCGGCCGGCGGAGTGGGCGGCTCATCGCTGACCATAACCACGGGCGGCGAATAGGCCGGGCTAGGCCTGGGCCGTTGCCTCTGGGCCGCGGCCACCACGGTATCGGTGGTCTCTGGCGGCATGGTGGAGGGGAGCACCAAAGTCTGCCCACTGGCTAACCTGGTATTTTCAGAGATATTATTGTACTGACTAACCACCGATGGGGTTAGGCCATGACGGCTAGCCACCTGCTGCACGGTTTCGCCCCGACGGGCCGTGTAGGTAATTAAGCCGCCGCCCCGCTTTGATTCAGGCAACTGGGCGTACTGCCTATAAAAAGTGGCCCTAGAGCCTTCGGGAACTCTCAAAACGAAGTTAGTTTCATTGGGCGGGGTGGCGTTTCGTTTTAAATGTGGATTTAATTCTTTAAGGCGCTCCAAATTACTGCCCGAGAGTTCCGCCGCCACG
>JAITJP010000284.1 GCA_031278835.1 Deltaproteobacteria bacterium | reverse complement strand
AAGAAAAACTTTTTTTTGAAAAAAAAATGGCTCTAAATCATCGGGTCAGAAGACCCGGCGGAGAGAAAAATGATCGCGAAGCTCACCCGTTTATGCGTTGACAATAGGCCGCTGGTCTTGATGGGGGCCTTGATATTGACCTTGTGGGGTGTTTGGATAGTTTGGCATACGCCCGTTGACGCTTTGCCGGATTTGTCGGACGTCCAGGTCATAATCAGAACGCCCTATCCCGGGCAGGCCCCCCGGTTGGTTGAGGATCAAGTTACCTATCCCTTGACCAAGGCCATGCTGACCGTGCCCGGGGCCAAGGCCGTGCGGGGCTATTCGGCTTACGGGGATTCCTTTGTCTACGTTATTTTTGACGACGACACTGATCTTTATTGGGCCCGGAGCCGGGTTTTGGAAAACCTTAACCAGGTCCAGGGCAGTTTGCCCGATGGGCTTAGCCCGGCTTTGGGTCCGGACGCCACCGGGGTGGGCTGGATCTTTGAGTACGCCTTAATCGACCGAACCAAAAAAAGGGATCTGGCCGACTTAAGATCTTTGCAAGACTGGCTTTTGCGCTTTGAACTATCCTCGGTTGAGGACGTGGCCGAGGTGGCCGCCATTGGCGGGGCGGTTAAGGAATACCAGATCGTCGTCGATCCCTACAAGCTGGCCCGTTACGGCATTGATTTGGAAATGGTCATGGATTCGGTCAAAGCCTCAAACCAGGAAGCCGGGGGATCGGTCTTGGAAGGGGCCGAGGCCGAGTACATGGTCAGGGCCAACGGCTATTTAACTTCCATTGAGGATTTTAAAAAAATTAGCCTAATGACTTCGGCCGAGGGCACCCCGATATTTTTGGAGCAGGTGGCCGAGATTAGGCTGGGCCCGGAGATGCGTCGGGGCATCGCCGATTTGGACGGCCAGGGCGAGGTGGCCGGGGGCGTGGTTTTGATGAGATCGGGCAAAAACGCCTGGAAAGTCATCGAGGCGGTAAAAAACAAGATCGAGGACTTGAAGCCCAGTTTGCCCGAGGGCGTGGAGATCGTGACCGTTTACGATCGTAGTCAGTTAATCGACCGGGCCATCGACAATTTGCGCTCAAAACTAACCGAAGAATTTATCGTGGTGGCCATAACCTGCGCCATATTTTTATTGCACCTGCGCTCGTCCTTGGTGGCCATTTTTACTTTGCCTTTGGGTTTACTCATTTCCTTTATCATCATGTATTACCAGGGCGTCAGCGCCAACATCATGAGTTTGGGAGGTTTGGGCATCGCCATTGGCACCATGGTTGACGCCGCCATCGTCATGGTCGAAAACGCCCACAAAAAACTGGAGCGCTGGCGGCTAGAAAACCCGGGTCGGCAGATTGGCCCATCGGAGCGCTGGCAAGTCATGACCGAGGCTTCCTGCGAAGTGGGCCCGGCCATTTTCGTAAGCTTACTGATCATCACCTTGTCTTTCATTCCCGTTTTCGCCTTGGAGGGTCAGGAAGGACGGCTTTTTGGGCCCTTGGCCTACACCAAAACCTACGCCATGGCCGGCGGGGCCTTTTTGTCGGTGACCTTGATCCCGGTCCTGATGGGCTATTTGATACGGGGAAAAATTCCCGACGAGCACAAAAACCCCATAAATCGCTTCATGATTTGGATCTATAAACCGCTTTTAAACCTGGCCTTAAAAAAGCCCTGGCTGACCCTTTTGCTGGCCTTGATTCTCTTAATCTCCTCATGGTATCCGGCCAAAAACCTGGGCGGGGAGTTTTTGCCCAGGATCGACGAGGGCGATCTGCTCTACATGCCCTCGACTTTGCCGGGTCTGTCCGTGGCCGAGGCCGGAATACTCTTACAAAACACCAACAAACTGATCATGAGCGTCCCGGAGGTCGAGGGGGTCTTTGGCAAGGCCGGGCGGGCCGAGACGGCCACCGATCCGGCTCCCATTGAGATGATTGAATCAACCATTAGGCTTAAGCCCCAATCCCAGTGGCGAGAGGGCCTGGACATGGAGGGCCTGATCGAGGAGCTGGACCGGACCGTAAAACTGCCCGGCGTGGCCAATCTCTGGGTTCCGCCCATTAGGAACCGCATCGACATGATCTCGACCGGGGTCAAAAGCCCCATTGGCATTAAGGTTTCTGGGGACAATTTGGTGGAAATCGACGCCGTGGCCCAACAGGTTCAAAATGTGGCCAAAAGCGTGCCCGGGGTGACCTCGGCCTTGGCCGAGACCTTAACCGGCGGGCGTTACGTGGACATCTCCATCGATAGGTTAGCCGCGGCCCGCTTTGGTTTAAGCGTCAAAGCCGTGCAGCTTTTCGTGGCCGGGGCCATCGGCGGCGAGATGATCGGTCAAACCGTTGAGGGGGTGGCCCGCTATCCCATAAACCTTCGCTACCCCCAGTCCTACCGAGACAGCCTGACCTCCCTAAGAAGTTTGCCAATCCTAAGCCCGCTGGGCCAAGAGATTACCTTGGGCCAGGTGGCCCAGGTCAACATCTCGACCGGACCCTCCATGCTCAAAAGCGAACAGGGGCGACCCACGGTCTGGATTTACTTGGATACCCGAGGCCGGGACATGGTCTCCGTGGTAAGCGATCTACAAAAGGCTTTTTTAAACCAGGTTCAAAGGCCCCCGGGGGTCAGTTTATCCTTTACCGGGCAATACGAAATGCTGGAAAGGGCCACGGCTCGGCTTAAACTGATGATCCCGGCCACCTTGGTCATTATTTTTATTTTGCTTTTCATGGAATTTAAGAGCGCCTCGGATTCGGTCATGATCATGGCCTCCTTGCCCTTTTCCCTAGTGGGCGGCTTGTGGTTTATGTATCTTCAGGGTTACGCCTTGTCGGTGGCCTCGGGGGTGGGTTTTATCGCCCTGGCCGGCCTGGCCGCCGAGTTTGGGGTCATCATGCTAATTTACTTGCGCCAAGCGGCCCGGGAAAGCCCGGAATTTAACCAGCCCTGGCTAATCACGGAAAAAGTCATCGATCGGACCATCCACGCCGGGGCCACCTTACGGGTCCGGCCCAAGGCCATGACCGTGGGCACGGTGGTGGTTTCCCTGATTCCCATTTTTTGGAGCGCCGGCACCGGTTCGGAAGTCATGAGACGCATCTCGGCCCCGCTTTTTGGCGGCATGGTGACCGCCTTTACCCTGTCAATGTTCATTATCCCGGCCGCCTACAAGCTGCGCCTGACCTTTCAGGGCCAAAGGGCCAGAGCCAAATTTCAGCCAGACTCCAAGGACTAAAAAAAAGCCAAAAATAAACTCCGAGCTTAGGCTTTTTTGGCTAGCCCAAAAAGCCGACCTCGAGCCCTGCCAAAAAGGGGCCCGTAAAGGCCCCAAATCGGCCCGTACAGCCCGGCCAACTCCCAATTGGACTATTTACCCGGGTCAAGGCCTTAAAATGGCCTCAGGCCCTCACAGGGCCCTTGGTGGGCCAAGGCCCAAAAAGCCCAGCCAAGCCGCCTGGCCCTAAAGATCAAAGGCTCCCTAATATGGATATTAGGGAGCCTTATGATAACAATAGTTAGGTTAAATTAGGCCTTATTGGCTTTTGGCCAGGCCGGGGCTGACCGGCAGCTCCAAAAGGATCTTTTGCCGAAACTTATTTCGGCTGGCCAAAAACCAGA
Source organism: Deltaproteobacteria bacterium (assembly GCA_031278835.1). Taxonomy (GTDB): domain Bacteria; phylum Desulfobacterota; class Desulfarculia; order Adiutricales; family Adiutricaceae; genus JAIRNQ01. The sequence continues at coordinate 7,257 of JAITJP010000284.1, read as the reverse complement.
CCGTGGACAAGGCGGCCGCGGCCAGACCAATCCAAGTCGAAATCGACCAGGGGATCTGAAAACCTTCCTTGGCCCCCATGATGTAAGCGATGGTCGTGGCCGTCATGAAAATGGCCGGGACGGCCACCAGCCAGTATTGTCCGCCTCGTTTAACCATGTAAGCGGCGGCGGCCCAAAGGGCCAAAGTGGCCAGGGTCTGATTGGCCCAGCCAAAATAACGCCAAACGATCTCGAATTTTATTTGCGACAAGAAAATGCCAATAACGAAAAGGGGAATGGCTATGACCAATCTCGAAATGGATTTTTTCTGCGATAGGCCGGTAAAGTCGGAAATAAGTAAGCGGGCCGCCCTAAAGGCCGTGTCGCCCGAGGAGATGGGTAAAATAACCACGCCCAAAATGGCCAAGATCCCGCCAAAGGTGCCCAAGACGGTCAGGGAGATTTTTTGAACCACCAGACCGGCCCCGCCTTGGTCAATAACGGCTTGGAGAGCGGCTGGGCTATCAAAAAAGGTCATGCCGGCCGTGGCCCAAACCAAGCCGATGACTCCCTCGGCCACCATGGCCCCGTAGAAAACCAAGCGGCCGTTTTTTTCATTGGCCAAACACCTGGACATCAAAGGCGACTGGGTGGCGTGAAAACCCGACAAGGCCCCGCAGGCGATGGTAATGAACATCAAAGGCCACATGGGTAGGCCCTTGGGGTGAACGTTTGAAAAAATCGAGGCCCCCTGGGTTATTTCTTTCCAGTCGTAAAAAACGTAACCCTTAACTATCAAGCCCCCGGCCACGCCAAAGGCCATGATTAACAGCACGGCGGCAAACAAGGGATAGATTCTGGCGATGATGACGTCAATGGGTAAAATGGTGGCCAAGAAATAATAGGCGAAAATTATGGCCAGCCAAAAACCCATGCCGGCCACGGGCCACTTGGCCGCGGTCAGTCCCGACAACATGCCGGCCGGGGCGGTCACGAAAACCACGCCCACCAAGACCAGTAAGACCAGGGAAAAGCCTCTCATAAACTGCTTAAAGCCATTTCCCAAGGTATAGCCAACCACGTCGGCGATGGATTTACCGTCATAGCGCAAACTGAGCATTCCGGAAAAATAATCGTGCACCCCTCCGGCCAAAAGCGTTCCAAAGACGATCCACAAAAGGGCCGACGGGCCATACAAGGCCCCCAATATGGGTCCAAAAACCGGCCCCACCCCGGCGATGTTTAAAAGTTGAATCAAAAAAAGTTTCCAGGTGGGCAGCTTGACAAAATCCACCCCGTCGCACAAGGTCAGGGCCGGGGTGGGCCTGGAATAGTTTGGTTTAAATAGCCTCTCCACCACCCTTGAATAGATGGCATAGCCAAGTATCAACACAACAAGTGAGAGAAAAAAATACGCGTACGTGGGCATGTCCAACGCTCCTTTGCCTTATCGTAAAGCCCCAAATACCCGCCCTATAAAAAAAACGAGTTACGTCATCAAAAAAAACAACAAAAGTCCCAATCCGGGTCAAAGCCCGGCCCGACCAAAAGCCCAACCAGCCCAGCCAATCACTCAGCCAATCACTCAGCCAAAAACTCAGCCAAAAACTCGACCCGGCCCCCAGCCCAGGGGGGGCCGGGTCCAGGGGGCCACAAAAAATTAAAAAACTTTACTAATTACGCTTAAAATCATACAAGTTAATCAAAAATAATTAACTAAAACACACTATATAGAGCTTAAAATATAACTATAAAAGTTACTTAGCTCTTAAATTACCTTATCTTAACAAAAATTTAAGCGCATGACTTAAACCAGTCTAGATCCGTATTTATTTTATCATTAGACGTCACAAAATATCAAGACAAAATTTTAGCTAATTTTTAAACTGCCTTAATTACATTACAAAATTAAAATAATTATTCTTAAATATTAATATTAATAATTACAAACTTTTACAATATAACTCCCTAGATAAATTATTATTTTATCAAACTATTATCTAGTCATTTAAAATTTTATAACCAAAATAACAACTTGATACTTTTCTTTTGACCAGCCTAAAGCTAAAAAACGACCCCTTAACCTTGATTTTAGGCCTAAAAACCCTTCGCCCCTAGCTGGCCAGCGCTCTATCTCTGGCCAAAGCCATAGCCAAGCCCCTAAATAAGCTTTAAAATCCTTGGCCCTTACCTTGACAAACCGCCAGGCAAGTTTTATGATTTTTACATCCATAATTGGCCTTTTCGGAAAGGGAGGGCTCTTCCAAGGCCATTAGGGACCCTGGCCTAAAGCTCGGCCCCTGGCCCCCAAAAACGGCCAGAAGTCTAAAAAGACTGGCTTAAAATAAGAGGCTAATAATTATTTTTGGAGTTTTTACTTAAATTTTAACTTAAATTTCCTGGGCCTTTGGCCCCGGCCCCTGGCCCAATCAACTTTAATTTTGCGGCTCCCCGCCGGGCCTTCCGGTGGGGCAGAATTTTTGGCTTAGCTTTTTAGGCCTTGAGGCTAAATTAAACCTCCACCACGGCCTCTAATATTGATAATTTTTCTTTGGTTGACCTTTACTCTAAACCAAATATTTCCCTTAGCCATTAAGGGCTTAACTAATTTATTTTGTTATCTAACTAGAGTCTAAACTAACGAGGCCCATTGGGACCTAGATTTAGTTTTTCCTTAAACACAAAAAAAAGATCCGGTTGTAAATGCTTAAAGCACTAATCTTCGATTTGGACATGACCTTGGTTGATTCCCTTGAGGCCTGCGCTAAGGGCGTCAACCTTTTGGCCGAACGCTTTAATCTCCCCGCCCGAAATAAGGATCAAGTCCTAAAGGCCATTAGCTTACCGATCAATGAGTTTTGGCGCCAACTCTGGGGTGAAGTTCAACCCGAGTGGGAGGATTACATGTATAAAGTAATCGTCCCCATGGTTATTGGCCAAACCAAGGTCTATCCGGAGGCCCCCATTCTTTTGGGCGAGGCCAAAAACAAGGGCTTACTTTTGGGTCTGGCCACCAATCGAATCAACCCCTGGCTTGATTTGGCGGCGCTTGATCTGGCCAAATTTTTTGACACGGCCGTGGGGGCCAGCGACGTTCCCAGGCCCAAACCAGAACCGGACATACTCCTTACGGTCATTAGACAATTGGGGGTCGATGCCAGCACGGCTATATACATTGGCGACGCCACCTCGGACATGGCTTGCGCCAGAAACGCCGGCATCCGGGCCCTGGGATTAACCCAAGGCGGCAATAGCCATGAAGTTCTGGTCAAAGCCGGGGCCGACATGATCCGAGAGAACTTGGCCGCCTGCCGAGACGTTCTGAGCTTTTAAGCCCAAAAAAAAACCGACCGTCATGGTCGGTTTTTTTTGGCTTTAGGGAAAAGCGCTTTTTTTTGGGCTTAATTTTTCTTAAGACTAACCGCTCTTTCAGGTTTGTACAGCCGTTCGAAGAAATCCTTGGTTTGGGCCACGATAACCCCGGAAAGGGCCAGTAAGCCGATTAAGTTAGGAATGGCCATGGCCCCGTTAAAAACGTCGGAAATATCCCAGGCCAAGTTTAGTTCGACCACGGCCCCGAGAAAAACGAAAATGGAGAAAACCAAGCGGTAAATAAAGCTGGCGGTTTTGCTTTCGGTCAAATAGTACAAACAGCGTTCTCCGTAGTATGACCAACCCAAAATGGTGGAATAGGCGAAGAATACCAGGGAAACCGTAACCACCATTCCACCAAAATAAGGCATAAACAAACCGAAAGAATCGGAGGTCATGGAGGCGGCAAAGCTTGAACTGCCACCGTACAAAGTTCTCAGCTCATCGAAGTTGATTTTATTGTGCAAACCGGCCATGACCAGAAGGATGCCGTTGACCGAGCAGACGATGATGGTGTCTAGAAAGGTACCGGTCATGGAAACCAAGGCCTGACGACAGGGGTGGTCGGTTTTGGCGGCGGCGGCGGCGATGGGGGCCGAGCCTAGGCCGGCTTCGTTTGAGAAAACCCCGCGGGCCACGCCGTATTTAATGGTCGTGCCCAAAAGGCCGCCGAAACCGGCTTTCATGGTAAAAGCTTCTTTGAAGATTAAGGAGAAAGCCTCGGGCACCAAGTTGAGGTTCATGACAATGATGATTAGCCCGACAAAGACGTACAAAATGGCCATCAAGGGCACGATGACGCTGGAGGCCTTGGCAATGCTTTTTACCCCGCCCAAGATGACCGTGCCGGTTAATATGGCCATGATTAGGCCAGAGATCCAAGGCGACAGGCTAATGGCCTTGGCCACGTTTCCGGCCACGGAATTGCTTTGGGTCATGTTGCCGATGCCAAAGGAAGCCATGACTCCAAAGATGGCGAAAAGAACGGCCAGCCACTTAAGGTTAAGGCCCCTTTCGATAAAATACATGGGCCCGCCGGCCATGTTACCGGATTTGTCGGTGATCCGGTATTTGATGGCCAAAACGGCCTCGCCGTATTTGGTGGCCATGCCAAAAATGGCCGTCACCCACATCCAGAAAACCGCCCCGGGTCCGCCGGAAATGACCGCCGTGGCCACGCCCACGATATTACCGGTTCCCACGGTGGCGGCCAAAGCCGTCATCAGGGCCCCAAAGTGGCTAATGTCGCCTTCTTCGGAGGAAATGGTCTTACGGGTCATGGCTAGCTTAAGGGCGTATCCCAGATGGGAGAACTGAAGAAACCTCAGTCTAATTGACAAGAAAATGCCGGTGCCCACCAGAAAACCTATGACCCAAGGTCCCCAGATAAAACCGCTGATCTGTTTTACCAGCGCAGAAAACTCTTCCATGGTTGTTAGACTCCAATAAGCGGAAAAAATGAGATGAATTACCCGGCCGCAAAAACCGCGGGCCACCTTACCAAAAGTAAAAACAGCCCCAAAACCCGGACCAGTTTTCGATAAGGCCTTGGCCCCAAAACCCGGACCAGTTTTCGATGAGGCCTTGGCCCCAAAACCCGGACCAGTTTTCGATGAGGCCTTGGCCCTAAAACCCGGACCAGTTGACCATAAGGCCTTGGCCCTAAGAGCTTAGGCGACTTTTAAAAAAAGTCTAACTCCGGAGGATGGCTAAAGCCCCCTGGTTAATTGGCCAAAAACTTAAAAAGTTTATCCAAAGTCGTTAGCCAAAAAGCCTTTTTTACCAAGACTTAATGAAAAATCGCCCCCGGATGTCTTAAAATAGGCGCAAAAACAGCCCCGCCGCCGCCAAAGCCTTGGCAAAGCCTCAACTATTTAGATTAAGTGGTTAATTGCGATTGCCCTTCGGATTGCTAGATTACAACGGGCTCGTTTTCTTGTCAAGGCATTTTGCCATTTCCGACCAAGTCACCAAAGCCCCTCGGCCCTGCCCTGGCCCAGGGCCCCGCTAGCCCCTGGGGGCCCTGTAAGGCCCTTAAACAAAAAAAAACCGTCTCTGGAAAGAGACGGTTGTTTGGGGGCGAAAAGCCTAAAAACGGGAAAAAACTACTTGACGCCGATGATGACGTGGGAGGACTTCACCAGGGCGGTGACTTCCAAGCCTTCCTTAAGGCCCAAGGCCTCATGGCTCTCGTTGGTGACGATGGCGGCGATGGTTTGGCCCCCAGGGAGTCCCACCACGATTTCAGCGTTTACGGCGCCTTTGGTGGCGCTTTTGACCACACCCTTAAAGCTATTGCGGGCGCTGGTTTTTAGCTGGCTGTCGATGGAGATGATGACCCAGGTGGCCTTAAAAAGGGCTATGGCCTGGCCGCCGACCTTCAGATCGAGGGCCGCGGCGCTGGTATTGGTGATGACGGCGGTAACCGAGATTCCGCCTCCGATATCCAAGATGACCTCGGTATTGACCATGCCCGTGGTCAAGGTCGTAATGGTGCCGGGAAATTGATTTCTGGCGCTGGTAATGGCCGTGTTTGACATCGCTATTCCTTTCAAAACCTAAAAATGGTTCTCAAAAAAAAAAAATCGCCGATAACTTTCGCTTAGGCGCGGACCTGAATACAAGTTAGGATAAAACTCGTTTAAGTAAAAACTTACAGAAGTTAATAAAAGCCAAAAACTTCTTAAGGGTCACAAAAAAACGCCCCTAAACCAAAAAGGTCCATAGGCGCGGAGGCCAAAAGTTTGGTAAACCACCCCTTAGGCCACGGATTATACCTTAAAGCGGCTTGACTTGGCCAGAGTTTTTTCGGGCCCCTGGCCTAAAGCCCCAACCAAGCGCCCTCGGGCCAAAAGCTCCAAACGAAAAACACTTCTCCCCTACCGGCCAGCCGCTTCCCAAAATTTCTAAAAACTTTTTTAACCCCCCCCACTAAAAAGCTCCAAATAGTCAGCCCGGCTCTGGTCAAACCACAAAAAGCTCGGTCAGCTTAAGGCCGCCTAAAAAACCGGCCAAAGAAAATCATTCCCAGGGGCTCTTAAATTATTCCCCTAAAAATAAAGACCCGTCTAGCCATTAAGCCCTTAAAGCAAGCCTTTTGCTTAAAAATTAAATCAATTAAGTTTTTAAGTTAGAGACGATTGTCTTTTTATCCCCGCAAGCGTTTGGTTTATTAGACTATTATCTTTTTTTTCACCATAAATTTTGGTTTTATGGGACGATTGTCTTTATTACCAGCAAACTTTGGGTTTATTGAACGATTGTCTTTATTACCAGCAAACTTTGGGTTTATTGAACGATTATCTTTATTTTGAGAAATAAACTTTGCCTTAACCCGTCAGCGAAAAGTCCCAACGGCCAAAGAAAAAAGGCTGGCTAAAAACGGTTTTAAAACTCGTAGCCAAGTCGCACGCCGCCGGAGAGGCCCCTAAAAGTGCCCACGTAACCTTGGAGGCCAAATTCAATCGAGAGATGCTCGTTGGAACTTGACTTAATGGTGCCCCCAAGTTCAAAGATACCGGTGGGGCCCTTTATGCCAACGGTTTTGATATCCATGTCGTAGACTTTGGCCCGGGCGTGGTTGTCAAACTCGTAATCAAAATGCGAACCAATATAAAAGGACACGTTTTGGGAAAATGGTTTAGTGAAACGAAGGCCGGCCCTGACCCGGTGGGAATTAGTCGGGGCGTATTCCACGGTTTCCCCATCGCCTATGTGCACGGATTGCCCTTTAAGGTGGGAGTAGTAATATTTGGCCGAATAATCTAAATTTCCAAAATCGCCCACATCATGGCTAAAGCCAATTCCAAAATGAGCTCCAAAGTAAGGACTTGTGATGAAATAGTTGGCCTGAGTCCCGGCGGCGCTTACGTAATTATCGGCAATAAAATCGTTTTGCAAAAAGCC
>JAITJP010000233.1 GCA_031278835.1 Deltaproteobacteria bacterium | reverse complement strand
CCTTTCCAGGTGGGCTGGTCAGGGGGAAAGAGTTGACCAATGTCGCCCAGAGAGCCGGCCCCTAAAATGGCGTCCACGAAGGCGTGGGCCAGGACGTCGGCGTCGGAATGACCTTCCAGACCCATCTCACCGGGTATTAATAGGCAGCCCAGCATTAGGGGACGATCGGGAGTAAAGCGATGAAAGTCCCAGCCCTGGCCGACTCTAAAATTAGGGTAATTGGGCCGGTCTGAATTAAGCATTTTTTGAGCCATGGCCAGATCCGAGGCGGTGGTGATTTTAAAATTTTCCGGGCTGCCCTCGACCAGTTTTACCCTATGGCCCAGGGCCTCGACCATGGAGGAATCGTCGGTAAAAGCGCCCTGCTCGGCTAAGGCGTAGGCTTTTTCCAAAAGATGGCGGCGAAAACCCTGCGGGGTCTGGGCTTGCCAGAGAGTTTTACGATCAAGGGTTTTTTCGATGGAGAGATCTTGATTGGCCACTTTTAAGGTATCCCGTAAGGGCAGGCCCAAAACGGCCGCCCCGTATTTGTGGGCGCTTAAACGGACTCGCTCGATATCCAGGGGATTTACCAAAGGCCGGGCCCCGTCGTGAATCAAGATAACCTGGGCCTTGGGGCTGGTGGCCAAAAAACCCAAACGGGCCGAATCCGAGCGCTTCTGGCCGCCCTCGACAAATTTGAGGTTTTTATGGAAATGAGCCAAGTTTTGGGCGGCGTAATCCCCATAATCGGCCGGGATGACCACCACGATTTCGTTTATTTTTGGCAGGGCGGCAAAGGCCCCTATGGAGGCCCCCAGAACGGTCTGGCTGCCCAGGGCTAAAAACTGCTTGGGTAAATCACCGGGGCCAGCCGAAAAACGCTCACCCTTACCCCCGCCCAGAATCACGGCCGAGGTAAAAAAGTCGTCAGCCATGACCAAAAATCCTCCGCCGGCCCAGCCGCGTCCAAAACCGGCCAGATTTTGAACCGGATAAAAAATAAAAAATCAAAACGGTGGCGGTCAGGCGACCGGTAAGCCGGGTTCTGTTCCTTGCTTTTCCTAAGAAAACCAAGGCGACGACCATTCATCTAGGCGGCCGATTACTCTGACCGCTCAAGCGACCAACCCTAGGACTAAACGGGCCGCCTAAGTCCTTAATTTGGTCTTGCTCCCGATGGGGCTTGCCTGGCCCGGCTGGTCACCCAACCGGCCGGTGAGCTCTTACCTCACCGTTTCACCCTTACCGAACCAACGGGGATCCGGCGGTTTGCTTTCTGTTGCGCTTGCCCGAGGTTACCCTCGCTGGGAATTGCCCAGCACCGTGCCCTGTGGAGCCCGGACTTTCCTCTCGATCGGCTAACCGATCCAGCGGTCGTCTTGGCCATCCCAACCGCCACCGACTCCTCTCCTCCCCCAAAAAAGTAGCCAAAAAAAACCAGGCTTGGAACAATTTAAGGGGACGAAAATAGCTTTTTTGCCTCAAGAGCTTAAAAATCTAGAAAATTTGTTATTTAGATAAAAAAAGACGAGATTAATTCTCGTCAATGGTTAGGGGGAAAATCTAAATTAAGCGCTTAAATCAACTTAGATCAAAACATAGTAGTTTTTAATCAACAATCATAGAAAAATTCATTTAAGTAGCGATGACAATTTACCGCCGGTTTTTCCAATGGGCTTGGTTCCGTTAAGTAATTGACTCCAGAGCGGCTCAACCTTGGGGATGGCCGTGATGATGTTTTTAATTAGATTTTGCAAGGTCTCAATTTTTAGATCCAGGGCCGTTAAAATTTTCGGCAGATCGATGGCGGCGCTCTCAATACTGAGCCCGAATCCGGCCCGATGGGCTAAATTATCGGCCAAATTAATGATCGAGGCTAGCTTGGGATAGTTGGGGCTAAGATGCGGATAATGGTGAAATAAGATGACTTCCTGAAAAACCTGAGGCAGACCCCAATTTTTAGCCAAATGGTAGCCAATGGCCTCGTGCCTTAAACTTAAGGTGGTTTCGGCGTCCTGAAGGCACTGCCCGGAATTTATCAAATCCAAGAGCTGAATGAAATGAATGGGAAACTTGGAGACCAGGATAATGATGCCCAATTCGTGCAAAAGCCCGCTAATCATGGCTTCGCTGGGTTCGGCCGCCTTGGTCACCACGGACAGTTCTCTGGCGATCCAGGAAACGGCCAAACAATGGAGCCATAAGGCTCGGCCGTCAAAACCGGGCGGGACTTTTTTCAAATCAAAGGTTTCCGACAAACCAATGCCCAGGGCGATAATCTCAAGTTCTTTAAAACCTATGATGGTTATGGCCCGATCTATGGTGGACACGGGGTCGCGAATGGCGTAGATGACCGAATTGGATAGGCTAATGACCTTGGCCGTAAGACCCGGGTCCTGTTCCACGACTTTTTGAAGATCCCGAGCGCTGGTGGTTTCACTCATCAGTAAGCTTAGGAGCCTAAAGGTGGTGCTCGGCAAGCTGACCAAACGGCCAATGTCCACCAAGCGACTTTCCACTTGGAGATCGATGGGCAGATCGTATCTGGCTTGGCGGCTAACGGGGGATTCCATGGCGCGGGGGCTTTTCTAAAAAACTTTTTTTTGTTGATGGCCGTTTTCTGACTACTTGGGACGGGCCCTAATTTTTGGCCAAAAATAATCGGCCAAAAATGCAGGCGGCCAGAAATGGACTTGGATTCGGGCAGGGCCAGGACTTACCAGGGGGGCCAAAAACTCCAAAGCCCGATTGGGCTTGGCAATTTTTTTCCCCCTAAGGGGGCCAGGCTTAGGAACTCATCGAATCGAGAAACTCGGCGTTCGACTTACTGCCCCGCATTTTGTCCAGCAAAAATTCCATGCTGTCAACGGGATTGAGGGGACTAAGAAGTTTTCTAAGTATCCAGATGCGGTTTAGTTCTTTTTCGGTCAAGAGCAAATCTTCCTTACGGGTGCCGCTCCTATTGATATCCATGGCCGGGAAAACCCTTTTGTCGCTTAGTTTTCGGTCCAAATGGATTTCCATATTACCGGTGCCCTTAAATTCCTCGAAGATGACCTCGTCCATGCGGCTACCGGTATCGATCAAGGCCGTGGCGATGATGGTCAAAGAGCCGCCTTCTTCCACGTTTCTGGCCGCCCCAAAAAATCTCTTGGGCCTATGCAGGGCGTTTGAGTCAACGCCGCCGGAGAGGATCTTACCCGAGGGCGGCACCACGGTGTTGTAAGCCCTTGACAGCCTGGTAATGGAATCCAGGAGAATGACCACGTCCCTTTTGTGTTCGACCAGCCTTTTGGCTTTTTCAATGACCATGTCGGCCACCTGAACGTGCCTGGTGGCCGGCTCGTCAAAGGTCGAACTAATCACCTCGCCGGTAACCGACCTCTGCATGTCGGTAACTTCCTCGGGCCGCTCATCGATTAACAGCATGATTAAGGCCACGTCGGGATTGTTGCGGGTGATACTGTTGGCGATATTTTGCAGTAAGATGGTTTTACCGGTTCGAGGCGGAGAAACGATTAGGCCCCTTTGACCTTTGCCGATGGGGGTCATCATGTCCATGATGCGCATGGAAAAATTTTTGGTCTCGGTTTCCAGCCTGATGCGCTCGTCCGGATATAAGGGAGTAAGGTTATCAAAGAGAATCTTATCCCTGGTCACCTCCTCGGGGTCCTCGAAATTGCACTGCTCCACCTTGAGCAAGGCATAGTATCTCTCGCTTTCCTTGGGCGGTCTGATTTGGCCAGAAACCGTATCTCCGGTCCTAAGGTTAAAGCGGCGGATCTGACTGGGCGAGACGTAGATATCGTCCGGGCCTGGCAGGTAATTGGACTCAGGAGCCCTTAAAAAACCAAAACCGTCGGGGAGTGTTTCCAAAACCCCGCCGCCAAAGATCATGCCGTTGTGCTCGGTTTGGGCCTGGAGCAAAGAAAAGATCAGTTC
>JAITJP010000220.1 GCA_031278835.1 Deltaproteobacteria bacterium | reverse complement strand
TTTGATTTTGGTGTCGATCTTGACCGGCTTATAGTCGGGCCTAAGGACTTGAAGGCCGTCTAAGGCTATGGCGGCGCAGTCTTTAAACAGGCTTGACTTCAAATGGTCGCTGGAAACGGCCAGTTCTTTGGCTAAGCTTAGGGCCAATTCATAGTCATGGTCTTGAAACAAAGCCTGGGTCAAGGCGTTGTAAAGCCCGTAGGGCTTAAGCAAAAGCCAACCCTTTAGCCTGACCTCGTCTTCATGGCCCTCCAGACTCCTTAGGAACTCTAGCCAGTCTTGATTAAACCAGGAATTCCTGGCCTTTAAGCCCGGCCAATCAGCGCTCCTGACCGGTTCCGGGTCAGCCTGGTCCTCGGGGGCCAGGTAACCTGACCGGTCAAAGGCCTGGTGGTCGTAAAGCTCACTTAGCTCATCATAATCAAGGCCGCCACTAAAAGCCGATGGCGGCTTATCGAAGCTCTTGGGGGCCAAAGTAGTTTTTTGGGCTTTTGAGCTCTTGGCCGTTTTACGATTCTTGCTGGCTGGTTTTTTTTTCCCCATGGAGTACCGGACCATCACTAGGCTTAAGGGAGAGCCGGGGGGCTCAATTGAAGTAGCGGGCCATCAATAGGCTTAAGGGAGAGCCGGGGGGCTCAATTGATTAAATTTAGTAACTGGTTTTCCAGGTCCTCAATCAGGGCGTCAATGGGCACCGGCACTGACAAGGCCGATTGGTAAGCCAAAAGGGCTTGGTCAAGTTTTTGGATTAGGGCCGGGTCGCTTTGGCTTTTCAGGAAGGCCTGGGCCCGGCGGACCTGGTAGTTGACCACCAAGGGCTGGGCGGCTGAAGAGGTCGGCTCGAGGCATTGGTCCAGGCTGGTGGGGCTGGGCGGCTCGGGCGGCCAGGCTTGGGCTGGGCCATGATTGGCCTTTTTGGGAAAATAGCTATGGGGCTGGCCCGGTGGGGGCTGAAGCAGGTTTTGTCGAAAAAGGTTAGTATTGGCCACTTTGGTGAATTTTATTTTGCCGTCATGATCAAAGAGGCTTGCCATGGTCTGGTTGGAAAAGTCCAGGCTAAAAAGGCCCTGGGGGCCGCGGTCAAAGGGGCTTAGGCCAATTAAGCCATTATGATCAATTGAGTATTCCAGGGCCAACCAAGCCTGGTTAGAAAGCTGGTCAATCTCGATAGTTAGGCTTCCCAGGAAATCATTATTTAAATATCGGGCATCCAGACCCTCAAACAAAGGAATAATTTCGGTTTTTCCCATTAAAAGCGAGAAAGGATAGACTTTTATCACTTTAACCGGCAGGGCGGAATTGGGGGCAATGATGGCTTCCAAGTCTAGAGTCGGAAAGGTGAACATGGGCCCAAAGTCTGGCTCAAAGGGTGAATGACGCTGTTTGAAAGTACTAAGGCCCTGGGCCGTGGCCTCAATTAAGGGCGGTCCGACCAATTGGCCTTCCAAGAGGGCCGCTTCCAGGGCCGCCCCCAGGGCCGGGCCCATGAAGGCCTCGACTTGGCCGGACTGGGGAGGCTTTTGGCCAAATTTTTGGCCGCTACTGGAAAAAAATTTAGTAAAAGGCTCCCTAATTAGGGGCATCTGGGATAAGCCGCCCACTAAAAGGGCTTGGTCAATTTGCTCCAGGCCCAGGCCAGCTTTTTTCATAACCTGGTTAAGGGCGGCCATGAGTTCGGTTAAGGGGCCCTCCAGGGCCTTTTTCAGCTGGTCATAGCTAACTTCAAGGGAAAAATCAAATTTGTGATCCTTAAAGGGTAAATCAACAAAGTTGAGGCTTTGAGTAGAATTATGGTCGTTTAATTGAGCTTTTAGAAGCTGAGCCGCTGGGTAAAGTTGTCTAAGAGCCGCTTTATTAAAGCCCAGGGCTTCCAAGGGCGGCAGATTTTCTTGGCTATTTTTGTAATTTAAAAATTTGGTCTTTTTGGGCACTATTTGGGGCCTAATTTGACCTCGATCATAAAACTGGTTAACGATAAGGCGGCAAATCAGCTGGTCAAAATAGTGGCCGGAAAAGTCTTTCCGGCCCAGGATGGACAAAACCTCGATGAGCGGGCCCACCTTAAGGAGGGCCGCTTCCAGGTGCCCGGCCCCCAAATCGCAGACCAAAAGGGTTCGTTCCTGGGCCAGGCTGAGATTGGACCAGTCAAAGACCTCAGGTAGGCAGTAAGCGTAGTTAAGGGCAATGGCGGCGCTGTGGCTAATTAGCCTTAAAACCTCAAGGCCGGCCCGTTTGGCCCCGTTTAGGACTTGCCGCCTCTGGCTATGGGAAAAAATGGCCGGCAGAGCGATAACCACTTTTTTTGGCTCATGGCCCTCCGTGGCCTGAGCCTTTTTCATCAATTCGGAAAAAATGGACCAGGTCAGATTTTCCCCGACCTCCGGGCTGTTAATGGTAAATAGCCTCGGCCCTTCACCGGGCTCCTTGGTTAGGGAACCCATTTTAGACATGTTCTTAAAATACTGGCCTCGCTCGGTCATTTCCCAGTTAGGCAGGCCCTTTTGGCCGTCCAGGGCGACCAGGCGGGGCCCAGTCTCTTCAAAGACGGCCAAGCGAGTCTCTTGGCTACCAAGATCGATTCCGTAAAGTTTTTCGGCCATGGCTTTAACCTAAAAGGAGAAAAAAGCGATATAAAGAGGTTTTTAATTAGTAATATGGATCATCTTGGGCGTCAAATTCAGACTCACGATCGTTTATTATCTTGGTAATGGGGTCTAAATAAGAATTTTTGGCCGCCAAACCGCAGGTTAAATAATCCCAAAGGTCTGGTTGGCTAGTCAAAACTCTGGGCTGGCCAATTAGGGATTTTAAATCACCATGATCTTTGGGAAATTTTAGACGATCGGAGTAGAGTGAGGCTAAAATTTCAGAGGAGTCCCGATAGGACAGTAAAAGCCCATAGAGATTGTCGCTGTGGGCCTTTATTAGGCATAAGCCTTCATATGATTATTTAAGGCGCTGAAATTTATTGGGAAAAAGTTCCGGGGGATAGCGCCGGACCAGGCCCAGGTAAGCTTGGCGGATTTCCGGAAAAGTGGCCTCCGGAGTTAGGCCCAAGAACTGAAAATATTCCAAAAACATGCCGCCTTCCTAAAATTTGGCAGCCCAGCCCAGCTGAAGCTGGGTCAAGCTGAAGCTGGGTCAAGTTGAAGCTGGGTCAAGTTGAAGCTGGGTCAAGCTTGGGCCCTTTATGGAGGGATCTGCTTCTAGGCCTTGAAAATATAGCAGATTTTATGGGACCTGTCATCAATTATTTCCAGCCCAAGGGGCATTTTGGCGAAAGGCTGGGTAGAAACAAGTAAAAAAAACGATTTAAAGGGAAAGGATTTGACTAGCGGCTTAATCTCATGGATAATTATTAATATAAACTAGTTTTAACCTAAATATTAATTATAAAACGCTATAAAGATAATTAAAAAGAAATAAGAAAAGTTTATTTAATTCGTAACTTCCAAACTGAACTTAAAAATACTTTAGTTCTAGACTTGTTTTTTTCGTCTCAGGCCTTATAATACGATTGTCAACTGGGGCGACTTTGGCTTGGTCTGAGAGTTTAGGGCTGACCCAGTTTTTTTTGTAGCGTGGGCCAGCTTGGCCCGTTTGAGAGTATTTTTAGCACTTATGCTAGTTATCATTTACTACTTTTACAAAAAATTAGTTTTTTCCCTTATAAGTTAAGTCTAAATCTATAAAATTCACATAAAAATTTAATTTTTTATAGAGGGGAGCCTTATTTTATCTAGGGCCAAGCTCGATTTTTAGGGCCTGGGCTACTGGAAGGCCAAATTTTTTTTCCGGCCCCGGGCCTTGGCTTGTTAGTTTAAAGGCCCAACTAGGCTTGGGGCCTGACTCCAGGACTTAGAGCCTGGCTTTTTCTTTCCCGGCCGCCGCGGCGGTCACTTTTGGAGTGTCATGAGCGGAAAACTTTTGTACGAAGGCAAGGCCAAAAAGATTTTTGAAACCGAGCACCCCTATGAGGTCGAAGTCTACTTTAAAGACGACGCCACGGCCTTTAATGGGGCTAAAAAAGGTCAAATCAATTCGAAAGGGGTGCTTAATAACGCCATAAGCTCCATGTTTTTCGAATTATTGGAGGCCAATGGGGTCAAGAGTCACTACATTAAAAAGCTGGATGAGCGGGTTATGCTGGTAAAAAAGCTCAAAATCATCCAAATCGAGGTCGTGGTTAGGAACATCGCCGCCGGCAGTTTGTCCCAGCGCTTGGGCTGGACCGAGGGCAAGATCTTGCCCAGCCCGGTGGTGGAGTTTTATTACAAGGACGATGATTTGGGCGATCCGCTCATTAACGATTACCACGTGGCCGCTTTGGGCTTGGCCAGTCCCGAGGAATTGACTTTTTTGGCCCAGGAGAGCTTGAAAGTCAATCATATCTTAAAGTCCCATCTCTTGGAGCGTCAGGTCAAGCTGG
>JAITJP010000203.1 GCA_031278835.1 Deltaproteobacteria bacterium | reverse complement strand
AGAAGTTTCTCAACTAGCGCTCCCATAAGGAAAAGATCAAAACCACGGCCCCTTAGGGCTAGGCCATGAGCCCATCGGCTATGGGTCTTGGCCAACCTCGATAAAGGCCAAAACGAGCTTCCTGGCTAAGGTCTAGGCCCTTGGGTCCAATAGCCTAAAGCCCAGCCGGTCAGACCTGGCGGTCATGATCGGGGATAAAAGCCGTGGTGGACAGATCTGGTTTGTTGTCTTGGGCGTCAGAGGTTAAGACTGACCTGGGCAGTCAGGCTCAAGACCCAAGCGGAGCGCTTGTCCGAGAAGTCGCCTGAAACCAAAAGGCTCCAGGCATTGACGCTCACCCCCAGGCGGCTTAAGGAACCAGTCAAGGGTCCTTAAAATAAGCCAAGGGGGTCATTACGCGTAAGCGGTTCGACAAAAAGTCAAAACCATGCGAAAACTCAGTTAGGCGGTCAAGTTATCTAGGCTGGCCGCCATGATGGAGATAGCGTCACCTAGGGCGGGTTCCCAAGTTTATGAGTAAACATATACTAGGAAGGCCAGCCCAAAGGCCGATAAGACTTAAAAGCGCCAACGCCGCGGGCGATCGAGGCTGATGGTGGAGGAGATCTAGTCCATGATGGACTTGGAAGGGAGATTTGATTCAGGCCCTGATTGAACCAATGGCCTGGATAAAAATAAATTTGGCCACCAGGCTTGGTAGACCAATGAAAATAAAAACGAAAAGGTTTAGGTGAAGGGCTTGCGCAAATAATGCTTAGGCCCAAAGCCCATAGGCCCAATCTAAAAATAGGAGAGTTAACCTTAGGCGGATCCTAAGGAAGCCCTTATTTAAAGAAGCCATCTTGACGGCGAAAAGGTCTGAGCCCTTTAGACTTTGGGCTAGGTTTTTGGCCGCCAAGGAGTCAGTTTGATCTGACTTACTTAAATCTTGATTTTAAAAATACTATATCGCCGTTTTACTGTCAATGGAAAATGACAAATCACAGGCCGGTCCAGGCTTTTGATGAGCTCTGGAAGGGAGCAAAGAGCTTTATTTTTGACAAATTCACCAAACCCCTCTCCAGTCTGTCTTAACCAGGTTCCGGCTGGTAAAAATCTAAGCCAGAAAGAGCCTATCCTAAAATTAAAAACTCATTTCTTGGTAAGTAAAACTAAAATATTTCGGTTAAAATGTTACCAAAAATCACCTTGGAAAATTATCAACTAAAAAAGGCTCATGATAAAACTTTAACAGCCCAGCCAAGGAAAGCCTCGACGACTTTCGTAAAAAACTCATAGGCGTAAAAGCTTAAATTTAATTGTTTTTTTATTGGCCTTTTGATAGCCTATTTCTCGAAAGCCAGACCAACCAAGGCAGCTTCAAAGGGATTAATTATGAAAACCGCGCCTGAAAGTTCCAGGCTTTTTCGGACTTTATTGGAAGGGCTGGAAACTAAACGCCTTATTGTTCAAAGAGAGTTTGAGGCCCAAAAAACCATTGAAGAGAGACGAAAACTGGGTCAATTCAGCACTCCTCCAGAGCTGGCCCGTGAAATCGTCTCCTTTGCTCTTAAAAATTTTGATTTGGAAAATAAGATCAGATTTTTTGACCCGGCTTTTGGCACGGGGGTTTTTTATTCCGCCTTACTGGCCCTGACCAAGCCCGAGAATATTACCCTGGCCACGGCCCTGGAAATCGACCCAGTATTGGCCAAGGCCGCCGCTAATTTATGGCATGATTTCAACATCACCATTGTAAAGGCTGATTTTACTCAAAGCGATCCCATCGATAAATATAACCTTATAATTTGCAATCCGCCTTATGTCAGGCACCATTTAATAGACCCTGACCAGAAAAATTTAATTAGACAAAGAACTAAGCTAATTTCAGGAATTAATTTTTCCGGTCTGGCCTTTTTATATTGCCATTTTCTTTCGCAATCGATCCAGTGGATGGATGAAGGGGCCCTGGCCGGTTGGCTTATTCCCAGTGAATTTATGGAAGTCAATTACGGAAAAGCCCTAAAAGAATTTTTATTAACAAAAACAGATCTTTTTAGAATTCATAGATTTGACATGGCTAAGCTTCAGTTCAAAGACGCCCTGGTTACTTCGGCCCTTGTCTGGTTTAGAAAGAGCCCTTTAAAATCTAAAAGCCTTGAATTCAGTTTTGGAAATTCTTTGAATTTTCCATCAGTTATTATAAAAATCAATAAAGTTGATCTGCTCAACCAAGACAAATGGAATCATCTTTCTGATAGCCAGAGCCCAAAAAATGAAAAAAATTTATCGGCTCCCAAACTAAAAGACTATTTCCAAGTCAAGCGAGGCATCGCCACGGGGGCCAATGATTTTTTTATCCTGGAGGAAACCAGAATTCACCAATTAGGCTTACCCCTGGAATTTTTTCGGCCCATCTTACCAAGTCTTCGGTTTTTAAAAACTCTGGAGATTGAAGCGGATGAGTTTGGTCATACCATATTGCCTAAACCATTGTTCCTGCTTGATTGTCATTTAAACGAAGATGAAATCAAAAAAAATTATCCGACTCTTTTTCGATACTTAGAAAGCGGCCGCTTAAAAGTAGCCAATAGATACTTATGCCGATCCAGAAAATGCTGGTATTTCCAGGAACAAAGACAGGTTCCCCTTTTTGTTTGCTCTTACATGGGTAGACCAACCAATAAAAACAAAAGCGCTTTTCGGTTTATACTTAATAATTCAAAAGCCATTGTTTCTAATTCATATTTGGCCCTTTACCCCAATAAAAATCTAGCCCAAAGCCTTGAGCGTAAACCTGAATTAAAAAGCTTTATTTTAGCTTCACTTAATGATTTGCCCCTAGAAAATATTCAAAAGCTTGGCCGGGTTTACGGCGGCGGATTAAATAAAATTGAGCCCAGAGAACTATTAAACCTTAGCCTACCTTTTCTTAAAAATATTGATTCATAAGATATAAATTTCCCGCCACACCGCCATATGGCCAGACCTAGTTATTTCAAAGCGCAAGGTTATTAATTTTGTTTGGGGCCATGGCTCAACTAAAGGCCTAATTTCCAAGCCAGCCGCCTCCCATAAAGCTTCCCCAAAGCCAATCATTCCCCTGGGCGCCTTGGCCTTTTGGCGCCCCCGCCACAGCCCTTTTTTTTCAAAAACCCTTCCCTAAATTCCGTTACTCAAATAAGGCCGGCCTGTCGGCCTAAAGGGAGGTTTTACAAATTTTTTAGTTGTTGATAACTTTTTTTTCGCGGCCCGCCCGTAAACTTCATTTAGACCCAACTTAGGCCATGACTGTTAATTCCCCCATGGGCCCAGCTTTTCTCAAGATTTTGGGTCTTTGAGCCTTTCCAGCTCCAAAACCTTCTGGTCAAAAAGGGTCTTTTTTTGGCAAGCCTTGGCCTCCAGTCGAGTATTATCCAGTATTTTTTCTATGAAAGTTGTCGAGACTTTCATTGGCTGGGGTGTTAAATTTTTATCGTGAGCGTTTTTTATCAATTACATCAAGGAGTTTTCCGGATGGGAAAGAAAGTTTCGTCCTTTCTCTTGGCCTTTCTGTTTTTAGGCCTTGAGGCCTTTGTCTTTGGCTTAATGTTTTTGGGGGCTCCGGCCCTGGCTCAAAATCAAACGGCCGTTTGTTATAACTGCCCGCCCGAGTGGGCCGGGTGGGGCTCGCAATTGGAACTGATTAAAACCGAGACCGGTATAACCGTGCCCATGGATAACAAGAACTCGGGCCAGTCGGTCTCTCAGCTGATCGCCGAGAAAAACAATCCCGTGGCCGACGTAAGTTACTTGGGTATTTCGTTTGCCATAAACGCCATCCGCGAAGGGGTCATCACCCCTTACAAGGGCCAGGGCTGGGAATCGGTCCCAGACAATCTTAAGGACCCCGACGGGTATTGGGTAACCATCCACTCTGGATCGCTTGGTTTGATGATTAACGTTGAGGCCTTGGAAGGCAAAGCCATACCCAAATCATGGCAAGATCTTTTGGATCCCCAGTACAAGGGTTTGGTGGGCTTTTTGGATCCAGGTTCGGCTTTTGTGGGTTACGTGGGAGCGGTGGCCATAAACGAGGCTTTGGGCGGAAACCTTGATAACTTTGACCCGGCCATTAATTTTTTCAAAGAACTTAAGAAAAACGATCCCATCATTCCCATGCAAACCTCCTACGCCAGAGTGCTTTCCGGCGAGATTCCCATTCTCTTGGATTACGATTTTAACGCTTACCGAGCCAAGTTTACCGATAAGGCCAAGGTTGAGTTTGTCATCCCGGCCGAGGGTTCCATCATGGTTCCTTACGTCATGACCTTGGTTAAAAAGGCTCCCCATGAGAAAAACGGCCAAGCGGTCATAGATTTTGTTCTAAGCGACAAGGGCCAAAAACTTTGGGCCGAAAATTATTTGAGACCAGTCCATATCGAGGCCATGACCCCGGAGATAGCCAAGTTTTTTCTCCCAGATAGTGAGTACAAAAAAGTGGGCACGGTCGATTACGCCAAGATGGCCGAAGCGCAAAAAGCCTTCACGGAAAGATACTTGGCCGAGGTCCAATAGTCCTATCCCAAAATCAGTGGGCCTTTTTTTTGATTAAAAAAAATCTTGGAGTTTTTTTTTATTTAACCACCCGGCTCGACTTCTTAGGAGAAACCATGGCCAGGCCTTCATTTCTGGTGATCTCGCTTTTGCCGGCTTTGATCGTTTTTCTGGCCTTTTTCCTGTTACCCATGGCTAAGCTTATCCCCATCTCCTTGTCCTCGCCCCTGGGCTGGAAGATCTACTTTTCGGTTTTAACCAATCCTAGGTATTTGGCAAGCCTTAGGGACACGGCCCTTCTTTCGGCCACGGTGACCTTGGCCGCCCTGGCCTTGGGCGGGATGTCGGGAATTTTTCTCGAACGGGCTCGTTTTAGGGGCCGGGAGGTCATGATCGCCGCTCTTACCCTGCCTTTGTCCTTTCCCGGGGTGGTGGTCGGTTTTATGGTCATCCTTTGGGGCGGTCGTTTGGGACTTTTGGGCACCTTCACCAAGGCCCTTTTTGGCCACAAGCTGGTTTTCGCCTATTCGTCCGCCGGTCTTTTCGTAGGCTATCTCTACTTTTCCATTCCCCGGGTGGTTTTGACGGTCATGGCCGCCGCCGGAAAGCTTGAAAAAGTCCGCGAGGAGGCGGCCCGGACTTTGGGTTCCGGGCCCTTCAAGGCCCTTAGGGACATCACCCTCCCAGCTCTATGGCCTTCCTTTTTCTCCACCGGGGCCATTTGCTTGGCCACCTCCATGGGCGCCTTTGGAACGGCCTTTACCTTGGCCACCGACATAAACGTCCTGCCCATGGTCATTTATACCGAGTACACCCTTTTGGCCAACCTGGGGGTAGCCTCGGCCCTTTCCTTAATTCTGGGCCTAATTACTTGGCTAATCCTTTGGACGGTCAGGGTCATAAGCGGCCTTGAACCCGAAGGCAGTGGGGTTTAATGACGGCCGCCTTAGGGCTCATCAGGCTTGAACTCATTAAGCTTGGGCCAATCAAGCCCTTTGGCCAATGGCCCAAAGGGCTTGGCCGCCCCTGGGGCTGATCAAAATCCCAAGAAGCGGCCGGTGGGAAGGCACAGAGGCATGAAAAAAGGTTTTTTCTTTTACTTCCAGTTTGCTATTTCCAGCCTGACCTGCCTTTTTTTGATCGCCCCAGTTTTTTACACGGTGGGCCTAGCCTTAACAAAAAACGCCTTTCTAGGATTCAAATCAGGCCTAACTTTGGAGTGGATAAGTAAGGTCCTAAGTCTTTACGGCGATACCATCGTTAGGGGCCTTTTAATCGCCCTGGGCACCCTTCTGATTTGTTCTTTGGCCGGTATACCGGCGGCCTACGCCCTAGTCAAGTCCGGAAAATCAAGGTTCATCTCAGGCCTGGAAGAAGCTCTGGTTCTGCCCCTTACCGTTCCAGGCCTATCAATTGGCTTGGGCATACTCCTAACTTGGGGCGGCCTGGATTGGTTTAGAAAAAGTTCTTTTTTCATCATGGCCGGACACGGGGTATTTTGCTTACCCTTCATGGTTCGTTCAGTGGCGGCGGTCATGAGAACCATTCCCCTAAGCCTTTACGAAGAAGCGGCGGCCACCTTAGGGGCGGGTTTTTTTAGAAGGTTTTTTCAGATCGTCACCCCAGCGGCCGCCCCGGGCATCTTGGCCGGAGCCCTCCAAGTCCTGGCCTTATCCCTGGGCGAGTTTAACATTACCTGGATGCTCCAAACCCCCTTTACCAGAACTCTGCCGGTGGGCCTGGCCGACAGTTACGCCTCAATGCGCCTAGAAATTGGCTCGGCCTACACCTTGATATTTTTGGTCCTGATCGTGCCCTTACTGGTCCTGGCCCAAAAGTTACCCAGCCTCATGGCCAAAGTTCTGGGGACCAAGCGCTAAGAAAAGCTCTTTAATTTGCAGAAATAAAAAAAAACCAAAACGAGGATTTCAAAGATGACCCCAAATCAAACGGCCCTGGTCTCAAATAGCCAAAGGTCAAAAGGCCCAGAAAAGGGCTTTTCACTTGGCCCAGAAAACCAAGCCGCCCTGGAGCCGGGCCCGCGAGAGCGGCCTTTCCAAGCTGAGGCCCCCAGGGCCTTAGCGGCCAAAGAATCGGCCCTGGTCATAAAGCCGGTTTCCATCTCTCTACGCGACTTGGCCAAGACCTTTGGTCAACAAAGGGTGGTCGAGCCCTTTTCTTTGGACATACCCGCTGGTAAGAAAGTGGCTTTGTTGGGGCCCTCGGGTTGCGGCAAGACAACCACTTTGCGCCTTATCGCCGGTCTTGAAGCTCCCGATCCCGGCGGCCGGGTCCTTTTGGGCCAACAGGACGTGACCCAGGTGCCGGTGGAGAAAAGGCAAATAGGCATGGTTTTTCAGCACTTCGCCCTTTTTCCCCACATGAACGTGGCCGAAAACGTGGCTTACGGCCTCAAGGCCAGGAAAAGGCCAAAAGCCGAACGCCAGAGCGTGGTCGAGGCCATGCTGGACCTGGTTAAGCTATCCGATCTGGCCCAACGTCGGGTGGATCGACTTTCCGGGGGTCAAAAACAGCGGGTGGCCTTGGCCAGGGCTTTGGCCTCGGGGCCCAGGGTTCTTTTGCTGGACGAGCCCCTGGCCGCCTTGGATGCCATTTTGAGGGTAAGTCTCCGCGAGGAGCTGGAAGAACTCCTAAGCCGTCTGGGCATTACCACGGTCATGGTTACCCACGATCAAGACGAGGCCATGGCCTTGGGCGATATTATCGTGGTCATGAAGGACGGGCGAGTGGAGCAAACCGGCAGTCCTTACGAAATCTACCATTGCCCCAAAACATCTTTCGTGGCCGGTTTCGTGGGCGGCTCCAATCACCTGGTCGGCCAACTCGATGGCGACTATCTAAGACTGCCCGGTTCAGGCTGTATCCCCATCTCGGCCCTAAGGAATCAAAACGGAAAAGCCTTGGCTGGCCACCAAGACCATTTGGCCACTGTGAGCCAAAAGGCCGCTTTGGAGGCCGCCTTGGAGACCCGCTCAAAAGAGCCGGCCAAGCCCAATTTTGACCCCCTATCGGATCTTCGAGAGGGCCAAGTCAGCGTTTATTTTAGGCCAGACCAGCCCAAACTCGCCCCAATCGTTCCCGGCCGGGTCAGGGGCACCGTGGTCTCCAAACGCTTTGTTGGCCAAAAAATCCGTTTGGTGGTCCGGCTCTCGGAGGAAATTTCCATCAAACTGGAGCTACCCAGCCTTTCTATGGGCCCTGGCCAGCCCTCAAAACTTGAAAACTTTGACCATGGCCTGGACTCGGGCCAGGCCTTAAAGTTTGAGGCTTATGGCGGTTCCCATGAGCCGGGCCAAACCGTGGGCGTCTATTTGCCTCCCGAAGAACTGCTCTTGTTTTCAAAAGCGCTTTAAAAGCGCCCCAGATCGGTCATAAAGCCACCAATGGCCAAAATGGCCAAATCGGTTTGGTAAAAAAATGTTAATCGGACAGATAACCGACACTCACGTCTTGGCCGACCGAAACTTGGCCTATGGTCAAGCCGACACTTCCTTGGCCCTGGAGGCCTTGGAAGATTGGCTATTTAAAATGCGGCCAGCTCTGGACGCCTTGGTCATGACCGGGGATCTAGCCGATCGGGGCCAAACTCAGGCCTACGCCTTTATCAAAAAACTATTTTCCAGATGGCAAGTGCCCGTCTTGGCCATGGTCGGTAATCACGATAGGCGGGCTGAGTTTTTGGCCGAACTGGGGCCCTTTTGCTTAGCCCAGAGTTCCAGTAATCTCACCTATTCATGTATCATGGGTGATTTAAAACTCATTATGCTAGACACGGTTAGGGAGGGTGAGCACAATGGCGGCCTTGGCCCCGAGGGCCTAAGCTTACTAGAACAAGAATTTTTACGAAAACCTAAGCCAAGCACCCTAGTTTTTTCCCACCACCCGCCCTTTCTTTCTGGCCTGGGGGCTTTGGACGAGCCCTTTGAGGGCCAGGAGGCCTTTCTAAACCTACTTACCACCAGCCCGGCTACCAAGATAACCTTGGCCTCGGGGCATCTCCACCGCGGCCTAACCACTAGCCTTAGCTTAAAGGGCCACCTCCGAGTGGCGGCCCTGGTGGCCCCGCCGGCCTCAATGCCCATTGTCTTGGAAATCGGCCCCAAGGGTGGCCGGGAGTTTTTCCTGGGCGCCCCCAGCTTTGTCCTCCATCACCTTGATAAGGGCCACCTGGTTAGTCACTTCGCCGCCATCCCCGGCGATTTTTCTTTTTCCGGGCCTTATTTTTTTAACTGATTTTTTAAAAAGCCGCCGGCCAATGGGCTAAGTTCAGGTCTAAGATAGGCCGGATTAGCCAGGACATAATCAAAGCGGCCCTCTATTTTCATAAGCCAAAAAAAAATCAGTAAACTTAAGCCAACCCTTGGTAAACTCACCAGCCACTTTCGCCCCAAAACCAACCAAGTCCAAGATAAAATTAGCCACAAGCTCGGGCCTAGGCCCTCACTTGGCCCGGCTAGGGCCTTCCCATGGCGCTTCGGTCGGTAGCCGGCCTGGGCGCCTTGGAGGAACCCTAGGTGAGACCCAGGGGATACTTGCCCCATAATCGGCCTCCAAGTGCTCTGGGAGCGCTTCAAAGCCTTAACCTAGCTTTTCTCCCCGGCCAATTCTCCAAGGGCCTCACCGGCCATTTATTATAATTATGCTTAAGTTAACCAATTAAACTTAAATAAGTATAGTATGAAAAGAGCCCTTTTGGGCAAGCCAAAATGGCCATGATTTTTTTTGGCCATGAGAAAATACTAAATAAATTAGCCTAATTATCAATACGGGACTAAGGGGATGGCCCTCATCTTGGAGGGGAATTTATGGTCTTTTTTTTGGTCATTTCGAGATAAATTTAGTCATCATGAGGATTTAGGTTGACAATCCCTTCCGGGTTGTGTAATATCTCTTTTGGCCGCCCAGGCCCCCCGTTCGGTAACCGAACGGCCAAGAAAACCCGCGGCCAAGGGCTCCTTGGCCGCCCAGAGCCCCCCCGTTCGGTAACCGAACGGCAAATAAAATGCGGCAAAACCTAGAGTTTTTTTTCAAAGAAAGCTCGCCTTCAAAAACAGGAAAAAAATAGTGTCTTCGAAACGTTCAAACCAGAAGAAAAATCACAAAAAAGTAAATAGACGCTCGGCTCATTTTAAAGCGGTTGTAGCCACGACAAGTCCAGTACCCTTTAAAAAAATTGAACCAGATCTTCTTAGCTCACCCTCCCAAAGCCTTAAGCAAACGGACCATTTCCTTAACGGGCAATCTCATAACCTGATTGTTTCAATCAGTATCGATCGCCTTGAGGCTGATCCCCATCAGCCCAGAAAATATTTCCAGGTTAATTCCATGGAACAACTCAAACAGTCAATCGATTCGACGACTTTGCTTGACCCCATTATAATCAGGGAAAATGACTCAAAACCCGGATATTATCTGATCGTCGACGGAGAGAGAAGATGGCGATCTTGCAAAGAGCTTAACTTAGACAAAATTGACTGTCGTATCTTGTCTAAAGAATCTTTAGACTACGCTCTGGTATCATTTTCTCAAAACGTTCATCGAGAAGATTTTACCGCCATGGAAAAAGCCCTGGCCATCGAGAGCATCTTCGCTAAAATGAAAAGTGAAGACGATGCGGCTGACCTGACCGCTTTAATCGCCAAGATTCATTTGTCGAAAAGCTACGT
Source organism: Deltaproteobacteria bacterium (assembly GCA_031278835.1). Classification (GTDB taxonomy): domain Bacteria; phylum Desulfobacterota; class Desulfarculia; order Adiutricales; family Adiutricaceae; genus JAIRNQ01. Next base: position 648 of record JAITJP010000203.1, on the reverse strand, counting down.
TTCTGAATTACTTAAAATCAGCAAACTTGAGCCAGAAATTAAAGCCCAAGCCCTAAAATCAAATTTATGGTCCTATCCAAAATTACTTCGGCTGGCCAAAATGGCCAACCCTGTAGCGAGGATGGATAAATTCCTTGAGTTTAAGAACTTAATAGAGACCAAAAGCCATAAAGCCGCTCTAAAAAATAAAGCGGTTAAGGAAAATGAACCAGATAGCCCAGAGGCTTTTGTCAAGCCCGGTTCTTTGGAGGCTGACCCCAAAAAACAAGCCATAATCAAAAAGATCGAGGCTCTTAAAGTTCAAGCCAAGTCTTTTAAGTCTAAACTTGAAGGCCTAAAAAAGCTTAAGGCCCAGCCTGACACTTTCGATGGAGTCAAAACCGATTTGACCGAGATCGTCTCTTTGATAAAAACCATTCTTAAATCAGCCGCTCGTTAGGCGCCAGGCTATCCGGCCAGGTAAAGAACCGCTCAAGGCCCGGGAAGGGCTTTGGGGCTTTGAGCCATGCTTTAACCCTAGGTCCAGCGGCCTTAGACCGCCCAGGGCCGATTAGACCCCTTTACCGGCCTGTCTGGAGGGCTTCTGAGGTCTTCTTTTTCTTGGTTTGGTTGAGGCCAGGCTAGCCCGTTTAGGGCTAGCCTTTTTCA
>JAITJP010000192.1 GCA_031278835.1 Deltaproteobacteria bacterium | reverse complement strand
AGAAGGGTCATTGACCAGGCCCGGAGCGCCCTAAATGAGTTTCATTTTGACCGCTACGCCGAGGCCTTGTATCAGTTCACTTGGTATGAATTTTGCGACTGGTATTTGGAATTAATCAAGCCTATTTTGTATGGGCACGATGAAAAGGCCAAGGAAAAAACCGGCTATTGGCTAAGACTTACCTTACTGGAGCTTTTAAAACTTCTGCACCCGGTCATGCCTTTTGTGACCGAGGAACTCTGGTCCAAGCTCTCCGGCCAGGGCGGCTATATTATGGTAGAGCCCTTTCCGGAAGTTTTGGACCACCAAGACGACCCAGAGGCCGAAAAACTGGTCAAGGCTTTGATGGATGTGACCAGGGCCGTGCGGCAGGTTAGATCGGATTTTAGCCTTAACCCGGGGGTTAAAGTGGCCCCGGTGGTTTTGAGCCAAAACGCCCAGATCCGGGATTTACTGGAAGCCCAGGGCCAGCTTTTGTTAAAACTCATGGGGGCGGAAAAACTTAGCTTAGCTGACCATTTTAGCCAAAGGCCCAAGGACAGCGCCTCAAACGTTTTGGATTGGGGCGAAATTTGGACGCCCCTGGCTGGCTTGATTGAGCCGGCCTCCGAGGAAAGCCGGCTTAAAAAAGAAGCCGACAAACTGGTCAGAGATTTAAAAGGAGCCCAGGCCAAGCTGGAAAACCCCGAATACCTTTTTAAGGCCCCGGAAGAAATCGTGACCGAGACCCGGGAGCGTTTGGCGGCCCTGGAAACGCGCCTAGCCGCCGTCCAAAGGGCCCTAGAGGTGGTCAAAAAGCTGGGCTGATTTTTTTCTAGACCAGGTGGGATAAAAAAAATTATGGCTTTTGACTTGAACCTTAAAAACTTGGTTGAGTTGGCCCTCAAGGAAGATCTGGGCTGGGGCGATCTGACCACCTGGCTAACCCTTGAGCCGGATAGCCTGGGCCGGGCCGAAATTAGGACCAGGCAGGCCCTGGTTTTGTCGGGTCTGGAGCCGGCCCGGCTGGCCTTTGAGCTGGTTGATAAAAATCTGGAAGTTGAGCTTTTTCAGGCCGATGGGGATAATTTAGCCCCAGGAGCGGTGGTTTTAAGGCTGGAGGGCCTGGCCCAATCGATACTCATGGCCGAGCGGGTGGCCTTAAACTTTTTGGGGCGCTTGTCCGGGGTGGCCACCCTGACCCAGCGATATGTTAAGGCCAGCCAAGAGTTGGGGCTATTTGGGGCCAAGATCTTGGATACCCGCAAAACCACGCCCGGTTTACGGGCCTTGGAAAAAGCCGCCGTAAGGCATGGGGGCGGCCATAACCACCGCTTTAGTTTGGGCGATGGTATTTTAATCAAAGACAACCACATCATGGCCGTGGGCTCGATCGAAAAGGCCCTAAAGCTGGCTAAAAATAAGGCCCGGCATAACCTAAAAATCGAAATCGAGGTCGATAGCCTGGAGCAGCTGCGAGAGGCCCTGGAACATGGGGCCGAGGCGGTTTTGCTGGACAACATGGATATCCCGACCTTGCGAAAAGCCGTGGAAATAGTTAAGGAATTTTTTAAGGGCCGTTCCCGGGGGCTTTTATTGGAAGCCTCGGGTGGGGTCAACTTGAAAAGCGTGGGCAAAATAGCCGCCACCGGGGTGGATTTTATTTCCGTGGGCGCTTTGACCCATTCGGCCCCGAGCGTTGATCTGGGCCTCGATTGGCTGGATTCTTAGGGGCTCTGGGGCTTTTTTTTAAAAAAAATTAAAAAGCTTTTAAATTTTTTTTTGGAATTGGTAAAAAAATGGCTCAACTTGGTTACCGGGTCATGGACACCCAGATATTTAACCTCAAACTCTCGGTTTTGGCCACCTCGGCCTATATACTGATTTGCTCCTTGGTGGGCGAAGGTCTTTTGGCCTCAGATCAGGCCATTTTGGAGCGCTGGAATGAGAGCCATGAAAATTTACAAGCGGCCCTAGTTGAGCTACAACTCTGGCGAGTCATTGAAAAAAGAAACGGCCCAGAGGAAAAAGTAAGCTGGTCGCCCAACCCGGCCTCGCTTTGGCGGGTGCCCGGGACTTTATGAGCTTTTTGGCTGGCTTTTTTTTGAATTCATTTTTAACCTGAAAATAAAATTCCTTCCCTCGAAGAAAATTTCGAGGCCTCGATTAAGCGGTTTGACTCATGAAAATAAATTTTCAGACCCATTTGGTAGCCGCGGCCCTGGCTTTGGGCCTCTTATTGACGTTAAGTTCAGCTTCTCAGGCCCAGTTGCCCTTTGAATTAAGCGATCAGGAAAGGGCTAATTTCAAGGTGATTTTGAAGCCCAGCCGCTATGACGATTCCGACGACAAGATCGAATTGGTCACGGTTTTTTGGTACGGCTGCTCCAGTTGCCGGGCCACCGACGCCACCACCACGCTTTTCGTCAATTCCCTGCCCGATGACGTCCGGGTGACCCGCCTGCCGGGCTTATTTGACAACCCTCGCATGCCTTTTCAAAGCCACGCCCGGCTGTTTTTTGTCTTGGAAGAACTCAAAGTTGAGGCCCAGGCCCGCCAAGCCGCCTTTGACACGGCCCTAAACGTTTACAATCCCAATGCCAGAAATTACGGCCTGATTACCAAGGAATCCCAGGAAACCTTCGCCGCCTCCCAGGGCCTGTCCCGGGCCGCCTTTGAGGCCGCCTACGATGCCCCGGCCGTGCTGGGCAAAGAAGCCCGGGCCCGGGCCTTTTTGGACAATTCCGGGATCGAGGCCGTGCCCGGCATGATCATAAACGGCCGCTACGTTATCATCAATTTTGACGGCCCCTATTACCAGCTGGCCGAAAAGCTCATAAACTATGAGCGGGAACGTTTGGGCAAAGCCAAGCCCGAGGCGGCCAAGACCGAGCCCGCGGAAGCCAAAAATGAATAACTGGCTTGATTATTTTGTATAACCAGGCCCAACCTAGCATAACGCCTTTAGTTAAACTAAAGGCGTTATTCTATGTAAAGAGCCAGTGAAGTGGGGTGACATGGTTAAGATAATTAAAGACATTACTGATGATTTTTTTCCAACCCTGGGGAGATGGCAGTCTTTGAGGCCCTTGTGGCTAGCGGGCGGCCTGGGGGCTTTGGGCCTGGAAATTTTTTCCGTCCTATATTTTCAAGTTTTTTTGGGCCTTTTTCCCTGCGAATATTGCGTAAAAATACGTTTGGCCATGATAGTGATTTTTTTAGGGGCCATGGTAGCCGCCCTTAAGCCAAAATTTGTGCTTTTTAAACTAATTGGTTACGTTATCACCATGGGGGCGGCCATCTGGGGCTTATCCATGTCCATTAGCCTAGAAATCATAAATTTAAAGGTTAAACATTCGGGTTTTATCCCACCTTGCTCGCTTAAGGGCATAGTTTTTCCCCTGGGCCTTAAGTTTGATGAGTGGTTACCGGCCAATTTCGCCCCCCAGGGTATCTGCGGCGAGGGCCCCCAGTGGTTTTTTCTGGGCTTTTCCATGACCCATTGGCTTATTTTGGTTTACCTGGTCATGATTTGCGGCCTGTGTTTGATGTTTTTGTCTTGGCTGGCCGCCATCGTCAAAGGGCGACTGGGCCGAGAAAGCCAAAACCCCGGAGCTTAAG
>JAITJP010000136.1 GCA_031278835.1 Deltaproteobacteria bacterium | reverse complement strand
CGAGACGGTACCCCACCTCGGCCAATTAAGCGTACGGACTCGCCAATAGACTGAAATATCTTCGGTTGGTTTCAACGTGACATCTAGAGTTAGCCGGTAAATGAAGAAAGAATCACTGTCTCTCCACAGATCGGCACCGGCTCTACTTCTGTTGAAATTATAGAGGTTCTCATGGTAAACCTTTAAAGAACCTTTAAAATCAACGCTTGTGGCGGCCATGGCCGGTACGGAAACTACCACCATGGCTAGCGCCAAACAAAAAAGAATCAACTTTCTCATCATGTTTCTCCTTGTAGAAACTTGGTTAAATGAAAGAGCCTCTTTAACTAGCCTTATAAAAAGCCAGTTTTGCCCAAAAAGGCTCTCGCAAAGTTTAAGTGTCCTCAAACTACTTACGATGGCATTATAGATCCAAAAAGTTCTTTTGGCAATACTTTTTTGCCTCCGTAAAATTTTTTTTTAGTCGCAATCCGAGGCTTAAAAAAAAGGCCTCAAATGAGGGGTTTTTGATTGGGGCGGTTTTTACCAGTCCCTGGGGTAACCGATTAAATTTAAAGGTAAAAATCCCGACTAGGGGCCGTTCAAAGCAAAAGGCTAAGTATTATTTTTATCGTTATTTTAAAGTAAAGAGTAGTCAAAAAAATGTTATTTAAATTAAACAAAAGAACATTAATTTTGTAGGCAGATATTACTAATTTTTTAAAGGCTTAATATCTTATTTTTTTGATTAACAGATTTAATTTTGTTTACGCTAGCGCTTCAGATGATTATAGAAGTATCATTTATTAGTGGGGAACGATTTGAGCATCTGAAAATATACTATATATCATAAATTTATCATAAAGATAAGTTATTAACCAGGATGTTACAGACTAAAAAAACTTCAGGTAGTTATCTGAGGTCATAATATCTCACCGAGGCCAAAACCACCGGCCTCGGAATTATTAAGCAAAAAACGAGCCAAAAGGGCCAATGATATTTTCAAGCGGATTTTTCGTAAGTTACTGGGTATTGAATAGCTGGCCAAAGGAAAAGTGTCGTCAAACGGCCACAATAAAAAGAAAATAGCGTTGGCCTTTAACTACAGACAGAGTAAATTCTTAGTCAAGGCTAAGGCAAGCCCTAAGACCGTTTGAGGCTAGCTTTAGGCTTTTAGGTAAATATCTCCGGCTTGGGCCAGAAAGTCAGGGATGGCTATGTGCTGTGGGCACTTTTCCTCACACTCATGGCATACGGAGCAGTTATCGGGCCTTTCTGAAGTTTGGACCTGAACGTTGTAAAAATAATGGCAGCGTTCCTTGGTCTCCTTGGAATCAAAAAGAAAATATTGATTTAGGAAACTGAGGTTTTTGGGGATATCCACGCCCGAAGGGCAGGGCATGCAGTATCCGCAACCGGTGCAGCTGGTTTTCATCCTGGAGGCGAAGATTTCGCTGACCTTATCCAGGGCGGCGAGTTCGGCTTGAGTGACCAGATTTTCCTTCCAGGCCTCGGCTAGGCTCAGATTTTCCATGACTTGATCTTTGACGCTCATCCCGCTTAGGACGACCGATATTTCACTTTGATTCCAAAGCCAGTTTAGACCCCAGGCCGGGAGGGACCAAGTGGGCCTGGCTTTAGAAAGGATCTCCTTGGCCTCGGGCGGCACGTAATTGACCAAAAAACCTCCCCGTAAAGGTTCCATGATGACCACGCCCAGGCCTTTGGAGTGGGCCAGCTTTAGGCCTTTTTGGCCAGCCTGAAAGTCGCGATCGAGGTAATTGTACTGGATTTGGCACATGGTCCAATCGTAACTCTCGACTATTTTCTCAAAAAGAAAGTAGTTGTCATGGAAGGAAAAGGCGGGGTGACCAACCCGGCCGTCTTTAACGGCGCTATCCATGAATTCCTTAATCCCCAAGTTCTCTAAGTTACCCCAGACGCCCGAGTTTAGGTTATGGGCTAGATAGAAGTCTATTCTGGAGACCCTGAGCCGCTTTAGCTGTTCATCGAGGTACCGATCCATGTCGGCCCGACTTTGAATGAGCCAAGTCGGCAGCTTGGTCGCCAGAAGAACCTTCTCCCTGTAACCATCGGCTAGGGCTTCGGCCACCAGTGGTTCACTGGCCCCGGGGTTATTTCGACTAACCCCGCTGTGGTAAGGATAAGCCGTGTCTATGTAATTGACCCCGCGGTCAATGGCCGTGCGGATCATGTCGATGGCCAATTCTTTATCAATGTCCTCCGGGTTTGAGCTTTTGAGTGGCAATCTCATACACCCAAAACCGAGAATCGTGGCCGACTCTCCGGTTCGGCCTAGGGATCTTTTAACAATCATCACGACTCCAAAAAATAGCTAGCCCTTCGTGGGCTAGGAATCTCAAAATAGAAAACGGCCTTGGGAAGGCTCCTGAGTAATGGCTAACCCAGCGCTGGCTAGGAAAACTCAAAATAGAAATATTTTTCGGATGGCTCCAGAGTAATGGCTAACCGGCTAGCGGGATTAGGAAGTCTTTGACTAGACGACTTCTTGGGGATCGGTCGAAAAGGCCGGAGCGGTAAAAACCATTAACTTGGCTTTGGGATCATTCCAATCTTCGGGCATTAGACCGGCCTTGATGGCCGTGCATCTGGCAAATTCCAATGGGGAAAAACCATGTTCAACGGCCACCACCGGCAAGAGAACGCCGCTTCCCATAGGGTGAGTCAGATATAAGCCATCTCGACCGATGACGAGATCATCTAGGCTATTTAAGGGGCGGGGCTTAGTCAAAACCGAAATGGTTATGTCCAGATCGGCCAATTCGTCTTTGGTCAATGGATGAAACCTGTAGTCATTAAAGGCCGCCGCCAAAACCATGTCGCGAATGGAATCCGAGAGTAAGGCCGTAAAATCAAAGCGTCCAATGCAGCCCCTTAAATTACCGTCTAATTTAAGGGTTACAAAGACTCCGCCCCGCAAGCCTGCCAAATCCGGCCCCTGCGGTGGAGGTTCATGATTAAGTTTTTTTTCAAGTATAGCTCTAGCCCAAAGTAGAATCCGTTGTTTTAAATCTTCTGAAAGTTCGGATTCAATGGGCTGGTCTTTTTCTGGTTGTTGATCTGGCATAAATATCTTACCTTTCAGAAAAAACAAAAGAAACGATTATTGGCCGCTTATGAGGACCTGAGCCCCTGGATAGGCTTTTTTCAAAATCCCAAAATAGCTGTTTTGGGTTAGGCCGGGAATATTGTTTTGTCATCCGGATAAGGCGGCCCTTTATCGTTTTTATGGCGCGAATAGGAAAGTTTAGCCAACCTGACCAGGCCCCGGAAAAAAAGAGATTAATGTTTTTTTTCGTAAGCTTGTATGGAGCCAATATTGATTATTTTGGTAAGTTTCAATGAGTTAAAACTTGAGGCTAACCAAACCAGTCAAAGCTGGGTCGGGGCAAGGTTATAAGTGTAATCAATCAGGGCTCAAAGCGGCGGCTGGGACAAATATTTGATCTATTTTAACCCCTGACCGAGGACCTGTCCATATTAGAATTTGGGGTTATAATGTTAAGGGAGACGGGCCAGGGGCTGAGCATAATTTAACTGGTATTTTTGACCGTTAAATGCTATTATGCTAGATAATTATTGGAATTAATTTTATAAATTTGTTAATTTATTGTAAGTTTATTTTATGGCAAGCATATAGTATTAATATTAATAATATAAGGAAGGATATTAATGAAATATTAAGGAGTTTCAAGGGAATAGCCGTTGGAAGTGGGGTAGGTTTTTTTCTCGAACCAACCTGACCGAAAAAACGCGAGTTTTTTCGGCCAAGCGGTTCGTTCCTTTTGTTTTGGGTTTTCCCAAGACAACAGGGTTATTGGTTTAAACTAGCCGCCTTATTTTTTGAGCCGACGGCCATCTCATTAAACCACCTCTACGGAAATAGAGAG
>JAITJP010000068.1 GCA_031278835.1 Deltaproteobacteria bacterium | reverse complement strand
CGCTTAGGCTTGGGACTTCCAGGTCTTTGATTAATTTTCTGACTTTATCGGCCCCGCTTTGGGCGGTTTTTATGGGGTCGCCTAAGTCGGGTAAGTCCATGGCCAGGGCCAAGTCGGCGTAGCGGGCGTAGTTACCCGAGAGGGAAAAATCCATGACCTCCCCGAGTAGGGCGGCGTTGGAAACACCATGGGCCACGTGAAAAATGGCTCCCACCGGGCGGGACATGCCATGAACCAAGGCCACCGAGCTATTGGAAAAAGCCATACCGGCCAGTAGGGCCCCCAGAAGGGTTTTGGAGCGGGCCTCGAGGTTTTTGGGCTCGTTCCAGGCCACTTGGAGATTTTTTGAAAGCAATTTCACGGCGCTCAGGGCGGAGAGATCCGAGATGGGCTGGGCCTTTTTGGAAACATAGGCCTCGATGGCGTGGGTTAACGCGTCTAGGCCCGTGGCGGCCGTTAAGCCTTTGGGCATGCCCAAGGTCATAAGCGGGTCAACCAGGGCCACTTTGGGGATGATCCTGGAGCTGATGATCAGCATTTTTACGTCTTTAATGGTGTCGGTGATAATGGTCGTGGCCGTGGCCTCGCTGCCCGTTCCGGCCGTGGTGGGCACGGCGATAAGGGGCAGGGCCTCAAGCCCAACCTTATCGATACCCATGTAATCTTGGATGATCCCGGGATTGGTGGCCATAAAACTTACGGCTTTGCCCACGTCGATGGGACTTCCGCCGCCCACGGCGATTAAGAGATCACATTGGTTTTCTTTTTGAGTTTTTAAGCAAGCCTCAACGTGTTCCATGGTTGGCTCTTGGTCAACCCCGGAAAAAATTTCATAGGCCAGGCCGGCCGCCACCAGGGCCTCGACGATGGGTCCGATGGCTCCGCTCGATCGCAAAAAGGGATCGGTAATAATCAGTGGTTTTTTGGCCCCAAATCGTTTGGCCTCCGGTCCGACCAAGGCGGCCACCTTTTCGCCAAAATGAATGGTCGAAGGGGCTCGCAAGATAAAAGCGTTCATGGCGTGAACTCTCCTTGGAAAGGGCCTGGAGAGCGCCATTGTTTTGGCGCCCCAAGGACCCGGGTTAGGCCGCTCGATTATCTGGCTCAGTTGGTGTTTTTTTTGTCGAGTCGGCCCTTGATTTTGAAAGAAAAACCGGGAATAAAAAAAGAATCAACCAGAGAGATTCCCGGAGAGAGTTTTTTAACCCCGGGTAAAAAGTCGAAAAGCTGGCCTGAACTTAAGCCAGAAGTCAAAACTTTGATTGGTTTTATTCCAGACAATTTAAAATAACACTAATTTGCAAATGAGTGGAGTTTTACAGCTGTAAATATTCTAAATAGTCAAGAAATAAACTTACTCGCCGTTAAAATTGTTTAACTAAACATGTTCTGATTAATTTATCAGGTATTTCAATTGATATCAATTGATTTTTTCCAAGGGGCCAGAAAAAAAACTCGGCTTTTTTTAGGTTGACCCGAGGGCAGCGAGAACTAAAAGCTGACCCCTTTCCCAAACAGGCCCGTAAACGGCCAAAATGGCCCCTAGAGGGGCTTTGGCCAGGGGGCTGGCACCCATCCCCCTGGCTCCAGGTTGGAAAGGCTCCCAGGCCCGCTGGTGGCCCTTTATGGGCCAGTTCTAGGTGGGCCCCAAGGCTTCGGGCCTCGGGGGCGCCTTTAAGTAAAAAATCAAAACCAGGCCGAGAGGTTTAACCACTCGGGCTTAAAAACAAAGCTTAGAATCAGGCTGCCCATGGCGATGCCGGCGGCCGGGGGATCCAAGTGGTCATGGGCGTGGTTGTAAAAAAGCCGAGCCCCGAGTTCTTGGGTCAAGGCGCCAAGCGTTCCGCAGAGGGCCGCCACGATTAAGGAGTTGGTATAAACATAGCCCAAAGCCGCGACCAGGGCCATGCAGTGAGTGCAGGGAACTTTGGCCACCTTGCCCTGGCCAAGTTGCAAGCAGGTTAACATCATGGCCGAAAAGCCCCAGCCAAAAATGATGGGCACGGTGCCGGCCCCGGCCGTGGTGAGGTTGCCCGTGGCCATGGCCGCCAAGCACAATTTGGCCACTCCGCCGGAAAGGCCGCCCACGCCAAAACCCAAAACCAGCAGCCTGGGCCAGGGGGCCATCCAGGGCAGCCAAGAAATTTGATAAGAATTGGTGCCAAGTAGACCAAATTGTTTTCTGGTCAGGGCTTTGCCAAACAAGCCTTCCTTTTGAAAAAAGAAGCGGCTAATAAAAGTCACCATCAAAATGGCCAGGGCCAGGTGGTCAGCTTGATTGAGTATGGGGATGGCCGCCACCACCGGAACCAGTAAAACGCTAAGCAGGGAAGCCAAACCGCCCACCACCAAAACGTCCCAGGAGGTGCCGATTAAAGGCGAGAGAATGTCCTTTCCGGCTTCGGGGCCGCCGGGGTGGTTACCTCGAAAACCCGAGGCGTAAGAACTGGCCACCACGCCGGCCAAAAAACCCCCGGCGTGGGGGCCAAAAATGGGGCCGAGGCCCACTTGCAAAAGGAGAAAATCGGAACCGCCGGCCAAGATCAGGCCGCAGCCAAAAAGGGTCATCAGGCCGCATAGGCAAAAAGCCCACAGGGCCCCCAGAGAAGCTCCGAATATACCTCCAACGAAGGCCAAAAATAGTGTTTCGGACCCTGGCATGATATGTCTCGTTTAGGTTAAAAAGCCTTTTGTGTTTGAATAAAATGAGATTTTGGTCAAAGGGGCCATGAAAAGGCCAAGGCCGTTTTTGGTGAATGGAATTTTTTGTGTTTTTTATGCCACCTCACCAAAGGCTGGCCAAAAATATTGGCGAATATTTTTGTTTTTTTTGGGGCCAACCCTGGAGGGGGCGAAATTTTTTTTTCGCCGCCAGTGGCGGGGGCTTGACCATGGCCAAAGGGCGGCGGCCTAATCGATTTGACCTTCTGGGCTAGGCTTACCAGTTAAAGCCTTTTTCTGGAGAGAGAGTCATGATTTTTTAGCCCCTAAAGGCCCGGCTTTCTAAGCCGCCGCCCCATGAATGAAAAGCCTGACCGCCTTTGACTTTAAATGATTTTTTTTGAGCCTTTGATTAAGCCCTTAAAGCCCTTTCCCTTAGGCGGGGTTTTGGCTTAACCAAAGACTTGGTGATTTGGCCATATTTAAGCCCCGGGCAGACCCAGGTCTTCTGAGCTATGTTTGGCCCGAATTAGGCTAATTTTTCGGGCTTAACCAGACCATCTCAGGGCCGATGGCTTCTGGCTAAATTGCGCCCCATGGCTAAAAGATCCTTATCATTGGCGCCTTAATAATAAGGTTTTTAAGTTTTTTTGTTAAAAGCCTCGGCCTTTGACGCTTTAATGGGGACTATTTTAGTTCTTTTTCAGACTCTAGATTTGGCCCAAAATTGGGGCCTTTTTTAGCGGGCCCTTACATGGCCGCCTTAAATAGCTCGACGATGTCGTCCTCGTTACCTTTACGGGGGTTGCAACCGGCGTTGCCGTCTTGGAGGGCGGTGATGGCCATGGGCTTAAGATCGGAGTCCTTAAC
>JAITJP010000034.1 GCA_031278835.1 Deltaproteobacteria bacterium | reverse complement strand
CTTGGAGCCGGTTCTTCGGCGATCTGAGTCGATTTTGGGTGGCCCCAAAAATCCAGTTACACTTCCTCGCTGGCCGCGGCGGCCGGGGCCTGAGGCTCGGCTTTGGCCGGGCTGGGCCTCTGGCTAGCCTGGTTATCCAGGGCGGTTAACTCCTCACTGGCCGCTAAGGCCAGGTTGGGATGTTCTTCGACCAGACCCGAGTCAAGATATTCTTGTTCCGCGGCCACTTGGCAATCGATGGCTTCGGCGGCTTGGGCCTTGGGCTGGACCTGGGCCTTAGCCTGGGCCTTGGCCAAGGGGCCGGTCTCCGGACGAGTATCGGGGCGCCCCTCGGAGCGGGACTCTGGACGGGCCTCCGGGCGATCTTCACCGTGGGCCTGGGCCGGCCGGTTGGGGCGCTTTTCTTGGCGGGGGGCCGGGAAAGGCGGCTTTTTTGGGCCATCCAGGGGCTGGGCCTGAGTTTGGGCCTGGAAAGGAATCTCGGGCTCAAGCTCGTCATCGATGAGAGTTTTTCTCAAAGCTTCTTTCTGGGCCCGGCGATCGGACTTTTTTGAGCTCGGGAGCGCGGGATCATGATAGCCGTTTTCGGGGCCCTCAAAGTCGCGGCCAAATTTACCCCGGAGACGTTTTTTACGACGATTGTCTCGGTCATTGGCGTATGAGCGCTCATCATTGGAAAGATCCAGGGGCTGGGGCTCATAGTCAAAATACAAAGGCGGTTCGTTGTCGGGCTCATAGGGGTAAGGCTCGGGCGTGAGATCGGATCTTTTGGCCTCGGGACGCGGTTCTGGCTCATGGGGATAGGAAGAAGCGTAGGCCGAGTCATAGGGAGAGCCGTTGTGAGAGTAAGGGCCCTGACGAGAGGCTTTGGCCGAACGGGCCCGGCTTAGCTTGATGTCCTCGGCCGTAAACTCGGAGGGCTTCCAAGTCAGGGCTTGCCTAACGTCAACGGTTCCGTTTTGAATTGGGTATCTGGGCGAAATGCCAAAAATGCCGCCCGGGCGGTTGATCTGGACCGGACCCCGGCGCTCGGTTCTATCCTGAAAGGACGAGCTAGGCGGTCTGAAGGACCTGGAGGAGGCTCTTTCCCGATCACCTCGATCGGCCCGACTATCCCGGTCTCGGGGTTTTTCCCGTTCCCTGAACTTCACCTCGCCGCCTCGATCCTTGTCAAACAAGGCCTCGTCGGGCCAGACCACCGGGATCTTTTCGCCCAAAAGGTTTTCGATGGCCTCCAGGTGGTAGACGTGCTCCTCGCAGGCAAAGGAAATGGCCTTGCCGGTTTTTCCAGCCCGGGCCGTGCGGCCGATACGGTGGATGTAATTTTCCGAATCCTGCGGCAGATCGTAGTTATAAACGTGACTGACGTCCTCGACGTGGATACCCCGGCTGGCCACGTCGGTGGCCACCATGATCTGGAGCCGCTGATCCTTAAAGGCCTGCATGAGTTTTAAGCGTTTTGGCTGGGGCAGATCGCCGGTAATGCCCTCGGCCTGAAAACCGTTTAGGGTCAGTTTTTTGGTCAACCAATCCACCCTATTTCTGGTATTGCAAAAAATTATAACCCTGGAGTGTTCCTGATGACGCAAAAGCCCGATTAACAAAGGCAGTTTTTCGCTGTTACTGACGTGGTAAAGGGTTTGATCGATTTGGATCTTGGACTGGGGATCGGGTTCGGCCGTAATGTACTGGGGCGGATTCATGTATTGGTAGGTTAATTCCAAAACCCGGTCATCCAAGGTGGCCGAAAAAAGCATGGTCTGGCGCTGAGTATAGGGCGGCAGTTTTGACAAAATGGTCATCAGGTCTTTGATAAAACCCATGTCCAGTAAGCGATCGGCCTCGTCGACCACGGCCACTTCCACGGCCGAGGGGACAAAAATGCCTTGATGGAGATAGTCGATCAGCCGGCCCGGAGTGCAGATAACCAGGTCAGCCCCATCTTGAAGGACGTTACTTTGCTCTCGATACTCAAGTCCTCCCATGACCAAGGCCAGACTGATGTTAGTGGCCGAGGTCAGGACTTTGGCGTCTTTGTAGATCTGATCGGCTAGTTCCCTGGTCGGGGTTATGACCAAGGCCCTAGGCAAACCCGGGCTCACGGCCGGTTTTCTAATAAGTCTAGACAGCAAGGGCACCAAAAAGGCCGTGGTTTTTCCGGTGCCGGTCTGGGCTTGACCGGCGATGTCCAGGCCCTCCAAGGCCACGGGGATGACCTGGGCTTGAATTGGGGTGGTGCAGTCAAATCCGGCCGCCTCAATACCCAACATGATTTCCTGGGGCAGATCAAAATCCGAAAACCTGGTCGAGGTCAAAAAGTTGGGCCGCCCGGCCCGTAAATCGGGATCCTCGGCCGCCAAAGCGGCCGGGGCCGTGGGTGACGGACTGACCATGGCTAAGCTTTCCGGCTCATCCGGGCTGGTGGCCTGGCTTAGGCCCCCGGCCCTTTGTTCAAACTCGGTTGGTCCCAAGCCGGACAGGTTTATCCTGGCCTTGGGCGAGTCAAGATTGGTTACTGGTTCCTCCGTTTGATCAAAGATCTTTTCGGCGGGGCTATCTGACGACAAAAGGTCGTCTAAAATGGGTTCGGTTAGGGTTTCGCGTTTCAAGGTATCTAGTTTTAAACCTTCTTGTGTGGATTCTGGTGAAAGGGCCCCAAATTCGGGCTTTTCGGAGGACTGAGAAGGGCTTTCGGCAAAAAATTCTTGGCCCATGGCCTCCAAGGTGACTGACTCGGATTTTTCCAAAAGCCCCTTGCTTTCAGGCTCGTCTATGGCTTTTTGGGACAAATTATCGGCTGGGGCCTTGGATTGGGCATCCGCTAAGCCGAGCTTGCTTGAATCAAGCAAAGGGCTCAGGTCACTGGGAACTTCGCCTCGGGCCGGGGCCAATTCATCCAAAAGCACCTTTAATTCGCTCTCATCGTCCAAAGCGCTCTTGGCGACTTGGTTTGACAAAAGCTCCGCGGCCGGCTTTTCTAAGGAGGCTGCCTCCGAAAGGCTCTCGGCTTTCCCGGGCCCGGCCGGGGACTGGTTAGACGAAGTTCCAGCCGGACTTTCAAAAAACGACTTTAAAATCGATTCTTCGGCATGCGAGACGGCCGATTCGTCATAAAGCGGCTCAGAGGTTGGCTTGGCCTTGGCCCCCAATGGTGAAAAGGTCCCTGTTACTGGCCCTTGGTCTGATTTTTCGCCCGAGGGCTCCAGGCTTTCCTGGCTTACTGGGACCGGGCCTTGATCTTGGGCTACCGAGGCCGTCTCCCGGGGCGGCAAACCGTGGCCAATGATCGGTTCGACCGCTGGGGCCGGGACGGCTTGATCTTTGATTTTTGGTTTTTGGGGCTTAATGACCGGACCAAACGATGAGTAAGCCAAACCTTTGGCCGGTTTACTCACCGGGGCTTTTTTGGCTTCCTTGGCGCTTTCATCGATTGGGCTTAAATCGTCCAAAGCCGGTGAGCCGGAAGCGCCGGCCAGGGGCTGATTATCGGGTGAGGAGGCCATTGGTTCAGACGGAGCTAATTCAGACCTATCTTGTTCAGACAGGGCTTGGTCAGACCTATCTTGGTCAGCCAAATTTTGAGCCAGAGAAACTTCCGGGTCCTGAGCCGGAGCTTCTGGCTCCGGGGCGGCCTGAAGGGTGCTCTCGGACTGATCCTGGGCTTGGGCGGCGGGCTTGGTTTTTATGCCATAGCCAAACTGGCCCCAGTAATCGCGGCGAGGCGCTTTTTCTGGATCATTGGGTTTTGGGGATGGAGTGGAATTCTGTGCGGGGACGGAATCCACCTGGGCCGGATCCGATCTGGCGGGGGTTTTTAGGTCTTCGGAATCTTGTCGCTCGTGGTTATTTTGGCGAGATTGTTCACCCTCGGCGGAATGAGAATCCCGCTCTTGGGCGCCGTCTGAGGCCTTAACGCCCTCCGGGGGGATATCGCCCCCAGGGGTCTTGGAAAACATAGACGCTCCTAATCTTACGTCGCGATGGGACAAATTGAGGGGCTCAAATCTAGTTTGGGCGATCGGGGCCGATCTTTGGCGGCCGCGAGGGGGCCGCTAATTGACCTTGATTTTTACGCGCCCTTTCGAGAGAGCCAACCGTCCTTCGTTAAGTTCCTATGGGCCTTTCCCAGGTGGGCCAAGAAGGGCCGGGAAAAAGCCTTGTGGTATTAAGCTGGGCGAAATCTCGCCGGCTTTGGGATTGGCCAAGTAGGCTTGGCTTTTTTTAGCCTTGGAGCTTTTTTTTCGTTTTTGGCTCAAGGCCTTTTGGGTCTGCTTTTAAGCTGGGCGAAATCTCGCCGGCTTTGGGATTGGCCAAGTAGGCTTGGCCTTTTTAGCGTTTTTTTTATTTTTGGCCAGGAGGCCTTTTTTTGGTTTTTTTTAGCTCAGGTATTTTTTATTTAGGCCACGGGGGCCTTTTTTGGGCCTGGGGCTTTTTTTATTTAGGCCACGGGGGCCTTTTTTTTGACCTTGGAGTTTTTTTGTTTTTTTTAGCCCAGGGCCTTTTTTTGGCGGCGCTTGGGGGCCAGGCCATTAAAGCCGCTTTTGATTTGACCTTTGTTGAGCAATTCCACGGCCTGGTTAAGTTGTTTATCAAAATCCAGTCTCTCGGCCAGGGTCATCTCCCTAACCGGCTTATCCGGTAAGGGCGGGGCTTCAAATTCATCGAAATTTTCTTTTTCCTCGACCTCGACTAGCTCATTTTTAGACCTAGAGCCGGCTTTTTCGTTCACGCCCAGCAGGTGGCGCTCCAAGTCAACCTCCCGGGTTGGTTTGTAATTGGGAGGCAGTACGCTGGGCACCTCGACGTCCGGAGTGATGCCTTCGGACTGGATGGGCCGTCCCGAGGGCGTGTAGAACCTGGCCGTGGTCAGGCGCAAGCCCGAACCGTCTTGGAGCCGCACCACGTTTTGAACCGAACCCTTGCCAAAGGTTTTGGTACCCAAAATGGTGGCCCGTCCGTAATCCTGAAGAGCCCCGGCCACGATTTCACTGGCGCTGGCCGAGCCTTCGTTAACTAAAACCACCAAGGGCAAATTGACTGGCAGCACGGCCTGCTGGTCGCTATTGTATAACACGTTTTGATCGTTAACCCGGCCCTTGGTCTCGACGATCATGGCCGGACCGATTAAAAGACCGCTGACTTTAATGGCTTGCTCCAAAAGGCCGCCGGGATCGTTTCTTAGATCCAAGATCAAACCACGCGTGGAAGCGGTGACCAGAGTCGAGATGGCTTTCTCAACTTCGAAGGCCGTGTCGCCTTGGAAGTTTGAAATGTGGATATAGCTAATTCCAGGGGTAAGCTCCTCGGAACGGACGCTGCGTAGGGGGATATGATCCCTAACCAAAGTAAAGGTATAGGATCTCTTCATGGAGGGACGATTGACGGTTATGGTGACCTTGGTGCCCAAGGGGCCTCGGATGAGTTTGACCACTTCCATGACCGACATGTCTTTGGTGCTTTTGTCATCGATGTTGACGATTTGATCGCCGCTCATGACCCCGGCCCGGGAAGCCGGGGTGTCTTCTATGGGGGCCACCACGGTTACCACCGAGTCTTTGACCGAAAGTTCCATGCCCACGCCGGTAAAACTGCCCCCGGCTTCTTGCTGAAACTCATTCATCTCCTCCGGAGTCAGATACGACGAATGAGGATCAAGGGTACTTAACATGCCCCGGACCGCGCCGTTAACCATCTCGGTGGAGTCTGGCTCCTCAACGAACTTGACGTTTACCTCATAGAAAATCCGGGCCAGGGTAATAAAACCCTCGTAGACGGCGTTATCCGTGGGAGTGGCGGCCTGGGCATTGGGACCGGGGGCTAAAAATAGCCCGGCCAAAAGGAGAGCCGACAAAACCAAAACGCGGCCAAGGACCCCTCGAGAAACCGTTTCTAGGGTGTTTTTGAGCATGGGAGACTCCGAAGCTAACTCACTAATTGTCATTTTTTGGGGAGACCGTCTGAAGATTAACTATTTTCCGTCTGACAGACTGAGCAAATACCCCAAATCTCGAACTTATGCCCCTGGCTCTTAAAGCCCTCCTGGCGGCAGATCCTTTTTTCCAGGTTGGTCAGTTCCGGGGCGCTGAATTCAAATATGCTATGGCACTTAAGGCATCTTAAGTGGCTGTGATGTTCGCGGCCGTAAACCCTTTCATAGTGCATATGACCGTTTTCCAAATAGACCTCGGCCAACAAACCTGATTCAATCAAAAGGGGTATGGCCCGGTAAATGGAAGCCTTGGAGATGGGCGTTTTACTTCTTAAACTCAAAAAAAGCTCGTCCACGTCGAAATGATCGCGGTTTCTTAGGATTGATTTGGCGATGGCCTCTCTTTCCTTGGTCACCCGATAGCCCCGGTCGCGAAGAAAAGTACGGAAGGCTTCCATCTCTTCAACCAGCTCACCGCTAGGGGGCGGCTCGACTTTTGAGCGGCTCACGACCATTGTCGATCTCCAAATAGTTAACTTCCTGGCCAACCCAAAAATTTTTTCGTTTTTTGGGCCGGGGTAAATTGGCCAATCTCCCAGTCAAACCGGGGCTTACATGGCAAACAACAATCCCAAAGCCGCCCACCCAGGGACGAGCGGTTTTGAACAAAGGCCATAATACCATATAGGTCAACCGAACGCTCCACCCCAAATCAAAAAGCCAAAAAACTAAAAGCCAAAAAATTTGGGGTCAAGGCTTTAAAACTCAAAGGGCCTTTGGGACCGGACCAAGGCGCAAGCGAGCCGAGGCCTAGGAGACCATGGGGCCAGCTCCGGCCGAAAAGTCAGGGAGCCCAAAATAAAGCTCTAAACGGCCGACCACAAAAAAGCGGAAAACAAAAAAATGGTAACTTCCCTAGCTCCGTAATCCACATCAAACAAGATTATAGCTTTAAACATCTCTAAAATCAACGGTCACTTGAAAAGTTTTGATGAATTTTTCCCAAATTAAATCTCAAGATGAAAATTAAAAAGATCGCTTCTCCCCCAGCCCTTACTTTGAGTAATTTTCTAAAACTTTAGGCCATAAAACCGCGATTGTCAAAAATTAACTAAACTGGTTAAAAACATTCCAGGTCCAGGTAAAATATTTTACCCTTCAAAAAAATCACTTCTCTCATGACAGCCCCAAGAAAACTAAAAAAGAAATCTAAAAAAACAAATTTCCTCCAGCAAACTTACTTCTTAGCCAAAACAATCACTCTGACTTAAACAATCTAAAGCGATTTTTCTGGCCAAAAAGCCCTGGGTCAACAAAAGCCCAAAGCCCAGAGCGCCCCCCCCTCCCAAACAGCCCCGTAAAGGCCCCAAATCGGCCCACAGAGGCCTTGGGCCGACCTATCTGGGGGTTACCCATGGTCAAGGGCTCTCGAGGGCTCACCGGGGCTAATAGGGCCCTTTACGGCCGAGATCGAAATTTGCCCCAAAAAACCGCTTTGGTTAGTTTTTGGCCTTGGGGGCCGGTTTTTTGGGAGCGGCTGGTTTTTTGGGCCTGGTTGGTTTTTTCTCGGCCGGGGCTTTGGCCGCCGGGGTTTTAACGGTGGTTGGTTTTTTCACGGCCGGGCTTTTGGCCGCCGGGGTTTTGACCGGGGTTGGTTTTTTCACGGCCGGGCTTTTAGCCGTGGCCGGGGGTTTACGGGCCGGTTTTTTGAAAGACTTGGGCTCGATTCTGGGGGCGTCGGCCCAAAAGCTCTCAAGGTCATATTTAAGGCGGCTATCAGCCAGAAAGAGATGGACAATGACCTCGCCCAGATCGATTAGGATCCAGCTGGCCTCGGTTTGGTTTAAGCCTTCTTGACCAATGGGCTTAATGCCACCTTCTTTGACCCTCTGGCAGATTTTATCGGCAATGGCCTTAATCTGTCTGGTGTTTTCGGCGTGGGCGATGTAGAAATAATCGGTGATTGAACTAAGGCCATGCAAATCCAAGATGACCGGGGAGATGACTTTGTGCTCGTCGGCCGCCCTGTAAACCCGTTCGACCAGCGATAAGCCAGACAGAGTGGTGGCTTTAGCCGGAACCGGGGCTTTGGGGGCTTTGGGCCCTTCTGGCCCTTCGGGCCCTTCGGGGCCTTCGAAAGGATGGCTGATTTTGACGGGTTTTGGAACCTTGAGCGCCTTGGGGGCTTTGGGGGCGGCCGCTTTGGGGGCCTTAGCCGCCGGCTTGGTAACCTTGGCCGGTTGGGCGGTTTTGGGGGCCTTGGTCGCCGCTTTGGGGGCCTTG
>JAITJP010000455.1 GCA_031278835.1 Deltaproteobacteria bacterium | reverse complement strand
CTAAGGTTTTTTTCAATCCCTGGCCTTGGTAACGTAGTTTTTAGATTTTTATTAGTTAAATTGATAACTTAACTTCACAGTGTTAAGCCCCGGCTATAGGTTATTTTTAAATTTCCGGCTTAATTCTTTGCTAAGGTTTTCTCAATCCCAGGTCTTAGGAAACGTAGTTTTTAATATTTTATTAGTTAAATCATTAAGTTAACTTGACAGTGTCAAGCCCAGGCTCCAGGTAATTTTTTAAAATTTTCTGGTTTAATTCTTGGCTAAGGTTTTCTCAAACTCTGGCCCTGGGAAACGTAGTTTTTAATATTTTATTAGTTAAATTAATAATTTAACTTCACAGTGTCAAACCCCGGCTACAGGTGATTTTTAAATTTCCGGCTTAATTCTTTTCTAAGGTTTTCTGAATCCCTGGCCTTGTGAAGCGTAATTTTCAGTTTTTTATTAGTTAAACTAATAAGTTAACTTTCTAGTCTTAACCACTGGCTCCAGGTGATTTTGAAATTTCCGGCTTAATTGGTGGATATTTTTAGCTCAATCCCTGGCCCCTGATAATTTAGATTTTTAACAATTTTATTAGTTAAATTAGTAAATTAACTTGTAACTCTCATGAACGGACCTCAGACCATTTGTTGAATTTAAGTTTAATTCGTGGTATTTAGTTTCTAATCATCCGGTTCTAGTGAGCGGCCCTTTTTTAAGTTTTTATTAGTTTAATTGGTATGTTATGCTAGTCGGTCCTTTTCTCTACCTAAGGTTTTTTTTAAAATCAAGTGGCCAAAGGTCAGGCCTTACCTCTCGATCAATGGTGCTGGAAAGGGTTAAAATTTTAAATTAACTAGTTTAATTGAATAGTTGTCTAAGATTTTTTTTTTACCCCTGACTAGCGTTTTTTTTAATTGGCCAATTATTTAAGCTTGAATCGATTAAACTTTTGGCCCTAGGCTCAAGATTTTTTAGTATTAATTAGTTTTATCAGGAACTTATTTTTAACACTTTATTTCTGGCCTCGTGAGTTGATTAATATATTGGCAAGATCGATAGGTCAGAGTATTTTTTATTAGCTTTACTGTTTAGTTATGGTGGAGCTTTATTTTTTATTTAAATTAAAAAAGGCGAATGAATAGCGATGAATTTTTTTTCCGGTAATGAGTATTTGTCTGGCCCGATTGAGAGTTTGGCTGGTATGGGGCGAGTTAAGTGCGCCCCGTTTTTAAAAAAGGGCCTCAGCCAAATTTGGGAAATATTTATTAACCCCCCAGCCTCGTATCTGGATAGGCGAGAAATCCGTGACTTGCGCGGGGTGAGCGAAGGCGATGAAGTTGTTTTTATTGGGGTCATTGAGAAGATTTCTTTCGCCCCCCATGGGCGAAGTCTCAAAGCCGTGGTCAATTGCCAGGACATGTCGGCCTCTCTTTGGTGGTTTCGGCGCTTTGACTATATGAAACGCTTTCTTAGACAGGGCGGGACTTACTTGATTTGCGGGAAAGCCCATTTTAGAGCCGGTTGGCTTAATTTCAGTCACCCTGAGCTCTGGCCCCTGAAACCTGGTTATTATGGCCAGGTTGATATTGAGCTTTTACATCAAGACCCGCGTCTGGGCATCATCCCGGTTTATTCGCCTTGGATGGGCTTGACCACCAACCTACGAAAAAAAATAAACGAGAGCATCATTGACCATGTCAGACATTATCCGCCGCTTTTTCCGCCTGAGGTCTTAAGGCCATACGGTCTGGGTCAGCCCATTGAGCTTCTCTCCATTGTTCATAAGCCCCCTCGAAACGTTAAGGGTAAGCTGCCCCGGCCCAGGGAAAGCCGGGCCTGGTCACAACTGGCCACCTTGGAACTGGCCTTTTGGCGCCTATTAATCGCCTCGTTTTTGCCCGAGAGCCAAGAAGATTTAAGCCTGGTGACCATTAAGGCCGAAGTTATTTCGGCCGTGGAGAGGCTCTGGGCCAGTTTGCCCTTTAGGCCCAGTTCGGAACAATTGAGAGTAACTCAGGAAATACTCTTGGATCTGGCCGTCGAGTTACCCATGAATAGGCTGCTTCAAGGCGAGGTTGGATCGGGTAAAACGGCCGTCATAGCCGCGGCGGCCCTTTCCGAGATGGCCCAGGGCCGCCAGGTGGCTTTAATGGCCCCCACCAGTATTTTAGCCCAGCAGCATTTGGCCTTTTTTGAGCGTCTGGGGCAAGAGCTGGGTTTTGAGGTCAATTACGTAAGCGGAACCCAGTCCAAGGCCGAACGAAAAGCCGTCTTGCATAATCTGGCCTCGGGCCGGCCTTCCCTGACCGTGGGCACCCACGCCTTAAGTACGCCTTACGTGATTTTTAAAAATTTATCGCTGGCCATCATCGATGAGCAGCATAGATTTGGGGTCAAGCAGCGTCTGGCCCTTAGAGACAAGTGCCCCAAGGTTAACCTTTTAACCGTCTCGGCCACGCCCATACCGGCCAGTTTGGCCAACATTCTCTACGGGGACTTAAAAATCAGCTCCATGGTGGGCATCCTGCCTGGGCGGCAACCAGCCTTGACCAAGGTCTTCCCGGCCCGAGAATTGGACCAGGCCAGGGCGGCTTTGGTTAAGCTGGTCCGGGCCGGGCACCAAGCTTTCGTGGTTTGTTCGAGAATCAAAAGTAGCCAATTGGGGAAAAATAAGGGCAGAAACGATTACGGTTCAGACCATGGGCAAAGTTCTGAACAAAAATACCAGTATAACCAATGGCATAATTATTGGACCGAGGGGGAAAACGAGCTGGCCACCAAGAAGTTTAAACTCGATTATATCGATAAACCAAGCCTTTTGGACGAATCGGCCCTTAGGCCCGAGGTCGAAACGGTCACCAAAGAACTGCGGGAACTTATGCCTGAGGTGGAGATTGGGCAATTGCACGGCCAGCTAAATCAAGAGCAAAGGCTTTTGGCCATGGAGGCTTTTAGAAACGGCCAAAGCCGGGTCTTGGTGGCCACCAGCATGGTGGAGGTGGGGGTGGACATACCTGGGGCCAACGTCATGATGGTCGAAGGGGCCGATTATTTCGGCTTGGCTCAGCTGCACCAGCTTAGGGGGCGGGTGGGCCGAGGGGGTAAAGCCAGCTTTTTTATCCTGGTGGCCGGAGAGAAGCAGTCAATACTGACCAGGGAACGCTTAAAGGCCATTGAAACCAATAACGACGGCTATCGTTTGGCCGAGCTTGATTTAAAGTTAAGGGGCCCGGGCGAGGAATTGGGCCTGCGCCAAAGCGGTTGGCCCAAACTTGATTTTGTCAAGCTGCCCCGAGATCTGGGCTTACTTGACAAGGCCATCAAGCTAGCCAAGGATCTATGGGATAAGCGGGCCCTATGGCCTTGGGAACTGGAAGTGTGTCTTAATACGGCCCGGGAAGAGATGATTCAAACCCAAAACATGTCCCAAAACGTGGAAGATTAAGCCTGGGCTGGAAAAAGGCCTAAAAAAAACGCTCTTTTTTATTTTGGAAAAAAGAGCGTTTGAGGGCTTGAGTTTTTTTTAAGAGGACTGGGGCGGGGCTAACTTAGATGGAAACGCCGGCCACTTCCTCGTCATCGATTAGCCAGGGATCCCTAAAGCAGACCACGTTGCGACCCATTTGTTTGGCGTCGTAGAGGGCCTTGTCGGCGCGGCGGATGTAGTTTTCAATGGTCTCGCCGGCCCGGTAGGTGGTATAGCCCACGCTGATGGTAACGGCGATGTCGCCGGTATTGAAGTCATGGGTTTGGATGCGGTGGCGCAGTTTTTCGGCCAGTTTATGGGACTGCTCGATATTGGTGTCCGGGGCCACGACCGTAAACTCGTCACCGCCAAAGCGGGCCGGGTAGTCGTTTTTTCTAAGGGAAGTCCTTAGAAGTTCCGAGACCTGGACCAAGACCGAATCGCCGACCAGGTGGCCTAGGGTATCGTTCACGGTCTTGAAATTATCAACGTCAATGATAAACAAGGCCATGGTTGGAGTATAGGCGCCAAATTTATCGACCTGTTCTTGCAAGATCTCCATAAAGCTGCCGCGATTGTAGAGCTTGGTCATGGAGTCAAACAGGGCCTTTTTCTTGAAAGAATTTAAGGCATTGGAAATCTTGCGTCTTTCGACCAGTTCCATCCTGGCCTTTCGCAAAATGCGCACCCGTTCGGCGTATTCTTCCTGGATAACCTGGATGGTGATTAACTGATCATCTGGCAGCTGAACGGCCTTGGCCACCAGGGGCATCTCGTCGTTGGTTTTGGGATTGGGCTCTAGCCAGATACCGCTGGAAACCTTGTCGCCGGCCTTGGGTGTTTGATCGAAAAACTCTTCGGCGTCCAGTAAAAAATATTCCAGCATGGAAGAGTGTTCCCAGGGCGATTGGCAGGTGCTTCCATCAGGGTTGTTTGGAAACAATTTTGGGTAAAAAGCCGGAACCTGTCCATAAAACTCATAACTCATGGGCTTTAGCCGTCTAAGCAAGGCGAATTCCAAGCTGCATAGGAATTTTAGTCCGAGAGAATCATCCACTTGTCGGCTCCGATCGTATATTAGTTAGCCAAAGTGGTAGTTACAGTTATATCTTCCCACATTAGCCAGGGCTAACTTGAAATTATCAAATTTTTTATACTTGGTCCCGGGATATCGTAACTGTTATTTTCCGGTCCGTTTACTTAAGTCCGTCTTTTCGAGGGGCCTTTTTTATTGTCAATAGCCTTGGCAGGATTGGCCCCGATCTTTTGGCCAAAGCAACCAGGCTTAAAATTTTCCTGGACTTTTTAAGATTTGGTGACCATTTCCTCGGCCAGGGTGGTAAAAATCTTCTCCACGTTAAGTCCCGTCTTGGCGCTGGTCTTAAAGATCGAAACGCCCTTGGACTCCAGGGAAGAAAGGACCTTTTCGGTAATCTCCCACTCGTTTTCCAAATCGCACTTATTGATTATAAAAATGCTGGGGATGCCCGAACCTAAAATTTTCATCGATTCCACTCTGAGTTTTAGGGCCACGGTCAAGGTCTCCCCCCTGGTTCCGTCAACCACGAAAAGAAGACCGTGGGCGCCCCTCAGATAAGACATATTAACCAAACTATAATTGTCCTGACCTTCCATATCCCAAAGCAGCAGATTAAGTTCTTTATCCTTAACCACCACGGTCTTTTTGCTTATTTTTACCCCTACCGTGGATAAATAAGTATCAGAAAATATAGAACTGACATATTGCCGGACCAAGGCCGTCTTGCCAACGGAAAAAGAGCCCAACATACATATTTTTTTATTTATCATTTTAATTTTACCGGCAGTATTCTAGCCTGTTCTAATTAAACAAAGAACGAACCCCGCGAAAAGGCTCTAATTCATACATGAGACTCAAAAGGGATGGTCCAAAACGATTTCCCTGAAGGGCATTCCCGAAAAAAACGGGTAGAACTAAACGGGTTCAGAGAAATGGCTGGTCCGAAATGAGTTTCCCAAACAATTTTTCCTTGGTCCTGGGCTAAAAAAACCAGGCATTGGGAAAAACCAGGGAAATTTTTTAGGAGCCCATGGCCCCAACCACCAAGATATGGCCAAGCAGACCCGGAGATTTTAGCCTAGCGAAAAACCAAAAGCCCAATGGTTTCAAGCGGATGGCCAAAAGGCGCTTGGGTCTGGGCTGAGACTATTTCGGTTGACTTCCGAGGGTGGTCTCGATGGATTTAGATTTTACCTGAGCGCCTCTTTAATGTCCAGAGTTTCAGGGGAGGTTAATCCCGAAAACCAGTCTTGGACGAGTAAAAGTCAAAGCTCCTTTAGAACATGGACTGAGTTACCCGGACATGGAGCTCAATTTTGCGACTGTCTTGATCCTCTACCGGGGGCCCGGTTTCGCTTTTGGAAGAAAACTGACTGCCCAGCCCGTAATTGGAAATGGGGATGCTCGAGCCTTTGGCGTAAAGCATGGCCGCCACGGTCTTGGTCCTTTGTTCGCTTAACTCGTAATTTCTCCGGTCTTGTCCGGTGGCGTC
>JAITJP010000422.1 GCA_031278835.1 Deltaproteobacteria bacterium | reverse complement strand
GTTAAGGCCGCTCTTTCCGGCTTAGCCGAGGCCCAAAATAGTTTAGGCCAGGCTTATCATAATGGGCATGGCGTGGATATAGTCCAGGTCCAGGCCGTTAAATATTGGCATTTGGCGGCCAAAAAAGGGAATGCCCAGGCTCAGTTTAACCTAGGTCTGGCCTATCTTGAAGAGATTGGGGTGAAACAAGACTTGGCCAAGGTGGTAAAATATTGGAAATTGGCCGCCGATCAAGGTCATGCCGAAGCTCAGAATCGTTTGGGTCTGGCCTTCGAAGCCGGGCATGGGGTCGAACAAGACTTGCATGAGGCCGCTAAATTCTGGAAACTGGCCGCCGATCAAGGTCATGCCGAAGCTCAGTATCGTTTGGGTCTGGCCTTTGAAGCTGGGCATGGGGTCGAACTAGACTTGCATGAGGCCGTTAAATTCTGGAAACTGGCCTCCGATCAAGGTCATGGTGAAGCTCAACAAAAATTAGCCTTCGCCTATCTAAACGGGGATGGGCTCAAAATAGACTGGAACCAGGCCGTAAATTATTTTCGTTTGGCCGCCGATCAAGGCCATCCCGAGGCTCAGTATAATGTAGCCTTTTTCTATCTAAACGGTTATGGAGTCGAAAAAGATTTTGACCAAGCCATTAAATATTTAAGGCTGGCCGCTGATAATGGTTTGACCGAATCTTATTTTGCTTTAGGCCAGGCCTATCTAAACGGTGAGGGGGACGAACAAGATCCGGCTCAAGCCGTAAAATATTTTCACTTGGCCGCCGATCTAGAGGATGATGAGGCTCAGTATATTTTAGCTCAGGCCTATCGTAAAGGGCATGGGGTCGAACAAGACTTGCGTAAGGCCGCTGATTTCTTGAAACTGGCCGCCGATCAAGGTCATGATGAAGCTCAGTTTTATTTAGCTCAGGCCTACTTTAAAGGCGAGGGGGTCGAAAAAGATCCGGCCCAGGCCGTAAAATATTTTGGCTTGGCCGCCGATCAAGGCGATCCCGAGGCTCAGCATAATTTAGCCTTACTCTATCTAAACGGTGAGGGAGTCAAAAAAGATTTGGAGCAAGCCATAAAATATTTCAAGTGGGCCGCTGACCAGGCTTTTCCCGAATCTCAGTTTGCTTTAAGTCAGTGCTATCGATACGGGAAAGGGGTCAATAAAAACCTGAACCAAGCCGCCAAATACCTTTTTTTGGCCGCGGAAAAAGGTCATGCTGAGGCTCAGAATCGTTTGGGACAGGCCTTTCGTGACGGGCTGGGGGTTAGAAAAAACTTGACCATAGCCGCCTGTTTTTTTAGCATGGCCGCTGGTCAAGGTCATGGTGAGGCCCAGTTTCATTTGGCTCTGGCCTTCCAAAGTGGTCAAGGGGTCAAGGAAAACCTGGACCAGGCCATCCAATATTTTGAGAGCTCGGCCAAACAGGGTTTTGAACCGGCCGTGAAAAAACTTTCTCAATTGAAAGCTAAAACCAGAAAATA
This sequence comes from Deltaproteobacteria bacterium, assembly GCA_031278835.1. Classification (GTDB taxonomy): domain Bacteria; phylum Desulfobacterota; class Desulfarculia; order Adiutricales; family Adiutricaceae; genus JAIRNQ01. The sequence goes on along the minus strand of JAITJP010000422.1, from coordinate 7,488 downwards.
AAAAGCCCTGGCTTTGGCCGGATCAAGAGAACCAAGTTTTTTTGATTGGGGCCGAATCTTATGAAAACTCATTTACTTGTAAATAAGTAAATGAGTTTAAAATTAAGGGCGAAAATTGATATTTTGCTGGTGGTTTTTATTGGCCCTCGCTTTAGCTAGTTTGGCTAAACTCTAGAAAAAGGGCCTTTTTTTTTGGGGGGAAAAAAAATTATTTTTTTTAAGGTCGGCCAACTTGGGTAATTAGTTTGGGCTTTTTTTTAGGCCTTATTGGGAAAAGAAGCTCGCTTAGAGCTGGTCAAAAAGGGCCGGCCTTAGGGCGACCAATCTTGGTTTAAGGGAAGTTTAGGCGCTGGACAATTTGATGATTTGAGAGTGAAATGGACTTTGGGCCGGGTGGAGTTTTTTTGATCTGGGGGCAGGGCCATAAAAATTTGAAGCGGCTTAGTTGGGAGCCTGGTTTAGTAATCTGACTGGACTTATATGGGGTAAAATTGACATTCCCGGCTTATGAGCCTAAAATATAAGCCGTTCTTTGTTGGTGGTCAATGGTGGATTTGTTTTATTTTTGGGCCTTTGACTGGCCCGTTTTAGAAAATTTTTCTGACCATGAGCTAGCTCCTTGGCCTATTTTGGATAAATAAGGAGATCATTAAAGAACCTTGGAAGGATAAACTTTGGGATTAAGAAATTTTGGTTCCTAAGTAAATCATCAAATGAATAACTAAGTCCCGTCATGGTTTTATTTTTACGGAGGCCTTTTCCATGGTTATGATAGCCCCATTTAAGGGGGTGGTTTACGGTCAGTCAGAGTTAGAAGCCAATGGCCAGAATTTATTGGCGCCGCCCTACGATGTCTTGACCCAAGCTCAACGAACCGAGTACCTAAACAGTAACGAACATAATTTTCTCCATCTCGACTTGGGGGAAGTTTTATCGGACGATCCCGATCCCATGAGCTGGCATGAGCGGGCCACCTCGACCTTACACGCTTGGCTAGCTTCGGGAGTTTTGGTTCGCCGGGAGCGGCCCTCGATGATCCTAATGGATACCGAATGGCAGCACCCCTTGACCGGTAGGAGGTTAACCCGTCATGGCCTGATCTGTCTGATGCGTCTGGAGGCGCTGGGAAAGGAGGGTAAGGTCAGACCCCACGAAAAAACCTTTAGTTACCATAAACAGGAACGATTGGATTTAATGGAAAAGACCGGTGCTCAATTAAGCCCGGTTTTTGGTTTTTTCCCCGACCCTGAGGATAAGATCTTAAAATCCATGTACGATTCGGTGGGGCACTCGGCTGATTTGACCATAAACGAGAGAAATGGCCTGATCCATCACTTAAGTTTTGTCCAAACCAATAGCAGCCTAGCTGAGCTCATAAATAAGTTTACCTCGACCACGGTTTACATCGCCGATGGTCACCATCGCTACGAAACCTCTCTTAGGTACCGGGAAAATCTCTTAGCCGAGCTGGCCAAAAACGGCCAGGAGCCGCCGCCCAACTCGGCCATTGACTACGTCATGATGTATTTGTGTTCCATGAGCGATCCCGGTTTATGCGTTTTGCCCACCCATAGGGTTCTTTCCTGCTGCGATCTCTCCAACGCCGAAATCTTAAAAGCCCTAGAGCCCTACGCCGAAGTCAAGGCCTTTCCCAAGCCCAAGGAAGGCCCCAGTGAAGGCGCCTTAAATGAGCTTATCAAGAAAATGGGCCGAGATAATTCCAAGGGCCTGACGGTCTATGGGCTTTGTTTAAGAGATACCGATACTTATTATTTTGTAAAGATCCGTGAAAGGGTTAAACATAAATTGATTAAGGCCCGGATGGCAGACAAAAACCTTATTGGTTTGGACGTTTCCATCCTAACCAATATCATTTTAAAAGAAGCTCTGGGCTATACCGAAGAAGATCTTGATGATCACAAATGCATCTCCTATTTCTCTTCCATAGCCGAGACCGTGGCCGCGGTCAACCAAAACGGCAACCGGGCGGCTTTTATCCTAAACGCCACCAGCCTTGAAGAGATTATTAAGGTGGCCGAGGACGGTATGACCATGCCCAGGAAGGCCACTTATTTCTACCCCAAGGTCTCCAGCGGGGTGGTTTTTAATCTGGTCGATCCCATGGAGTCCCTGGTTGATCCGCAAAAAACTCAGCCCAGCGGCCTGGGGGCGGTCAATGATTTTTAAGCAAGTCTTGTTCGGCCTCGGGCCGATCAAGACTTTTAAAGCAAGCTTTGACCGGTATTGGGGCGGTCAATGCTTTTAAAGCAAGCTTTGACCGGCCTTGGGGCGGTAAATGTTTTCTAATCAAAAATTGACCTTACTGGGAAAGACAAAATCCCCGGCTAAGATTAATTTAAGCCTTGATGTTTTGTGGAAAAGGCCCGACGGATATCATGAGCTTAGGGGCCTGATGGCTAAGGTTAGGCTCTATGACACGGTCAGTATTTTTCACTCAAAGGACCAGCTTGAGGATGGTCTGGAATTTTCCAACCAATTAGGTCCGCCCTTCGAGCAAGCCCTGGAAAGGGATAAAACCTTTAATGGGCCAGGTAACTTGGCCCTAAAGGCCCTTCGAGCCTTTAGGGCCAAAACCGGCTACCCCAAGCCGGGCGCGGTCATAGGTCTGGACAAGGCCATCCCCAAAGGGGCCGGGCTGGGTGGGGGCTCCTCGAACGCGGCCGCCGTTTTGCGTATTTTAAACCGGGCCATAGGCCTCAGCGAGCCAGAACTTAAGCTTATGGGTAAGGATCTTGGAGGCGACGTGCCCTTTTTTCTCGATCCCAACACCTTTTGCTGGATCGGCGGCATTGGCGACCGGCTTAAGGCCTATCATTTTGATACTCTAGGATCACAAGTTCTTCTTATAAATCCGGGTGTTGAGCTCTCCACGGCTGAGGTTTTTCGTCATTTGGACTTGACATTCAGTCAAAACGGGAGTATTAATTTAACCGCGCCGTCGGAACCATATTGGGGTCCAGGCTTTGAGTTTAGTTTTGACTCGAAGCTAGCTGGCCTTGAGAATGGGGCTGACGACCAAGAGATCAGACCCAGCTGGGGCATAAACTCCCTTGAGGACACGGCCCTGAGGCTTTGCCCAGAGCTGGGGCCTACCCGGGAAAAGCTTTTAGAGCTCAAGCCGCCGCCTACCTGTATTGGCCTATCGGGCAGCGGGCCGACTTACTGGGCCATCTACCAAAAGCGGCCTGAGGCTCAGGCCGCCTTGACGGCCCTGGCTCCAAGTGGCTTATGGGTAAGATTGGTTACTTTTGAAAGATAATCTCTTTGGTTTTGGTCTCACAGGTTAATGATTTAAAGTTAATTATAGTTTATTGGGGCGTCGTCAAGTGGCTAAGACACAGGGTTTTGGTTCCTGCATACGAAGGTTCGAATCCTTCCGCCCCAGCCATAATTTTTTAATCATTGTGACAACTTGTTGTCGCCAAAAGCTTTCTTAATACGTTTATTTGATAAAGTAAACGTAGTTTTTTATTTTTATCGACCCTTTTTTTATAGAGCCCATTATTTTGGGCCTTTAATTATTTAGGGTCATTGGATCTATGGTTATCCATGCCAAATGATATAGTGTTGATCTCGGGCAATTCCAACGTGGGATTAGCCACCGAGATTTGCGAACTCTTGTGGCAGCCCCTGGGCTTGGCTCAGGTTAGACGGTTTTCCGATGGTGAGATACTCGTTGAGATAGGCGAAAACGTTCGAGGCCGCGATACTTTCGTCATCCAATCGACCTGTAACCCGGTTAACGACAACCTTATGGAGCTCCTTTTAATCATGGACGCTCTAAAAAGGGCCTCGGCCAGGAGAATCACCGCCGTCATTCCCTATTATGGTTACGCCAGGCAGGATCGTAAGGCCCAACCCCGGGTACCCATCTCGGCCAAACTGGTGGCCGATCTGCTGACGGCCGCCGGAGCCACCAGGGTTTTGGCCATGGATCTCCACGCCGGTCAGATTCAGGGCTTTTTTAACATCCCGGTCGATCATCTCTTTGCCGCTCAGGTTCTTTTAAGTTACATAAAAGAAACCTTTCTAAAAGAAGGAAGTCCTGATATAATACTGGTTTCGCCCGACGCCGGCGGGGTGGAGAGGACCAGATATATGGCCAAAAGGCTGTCCGCCCCACTGGCCATAGTCGACAAAAGGCGGGAAGCTCCTAACGTAGCCAAGGCCATGAACATCATCGGAGACGTCAAGGGGCGACGAGCTTTAATCATAGACGACATGATCGACACGGCCGGAACCCTGACCCAGGCCGCTGATTTCGTAAAATCCCAAGGGGCCATCGATGTGGTAGCTTGCGCTTCCCATCCGGTTTTTTCCGGGCAGGCCTTGGATTTAATAAACGATTCGTCGCTGACCCAGGTGGTGGTCACCAATACCATCCCCTTAAATCCAGCCGGGCGAAATATATCAAAGATCAAAGTTCTTTCGGTGGCCTCCCTATTGGCCGAAGCCATTAGGCGTATCCATCAGGAAGATTCCGTTAGTTCTCTTTTTAATTAAGAACCGCGGACCATTAAAAGCATTTTTGGAGGAATTAATCATGGGTCTCAACGATACCCTAAGCGCCGAGGTCCGCGAGGTCAACAGCAGTAACCACGCCAACCGCTTAAGAAAAAACGGCTCATTGCCAATAATCTACTACGGTCATGGTTTAGAAGAGTCCTTAAGCCTTACGGTTAACTATGCCGAGTTTAAGACGGCCTTTTTGGCTACCGAAGGCAACCGTTTTCTATACACCCTGGCCCTGGAAGGCCAGGAGCCGGCCCCGGCCCTTTTGAAGGATTACCAAGTCGATCCGGTCAGCCGCAAGGTCATCCACGCTGATTTCCAAAAGATTGACCCTCAAAAGCCCATAACCGTGCCGGTGCCGGTCACCTTGGTCGGCAAGGCCGCCGGCGTTGAAAGAGGCGGCCAGATGCAGCTGGGTCAAAGGGAAATTACCGTTTCTGGCCTGCCGGCCGACATACCGGCCTTTATTGAGGCCGACGTCACCGCCTTGGGTCTGGGCCAGACCATGCACCTTTCCCAAGTCAAGCTGCCCGAAAGCCTGACCTTGGTTAAAACGGCCGATCTCCCCGTGGCCATGGTGGCCGTGCCCAAGGGCCTCAAGGCCGAGGCCGACGCCGCCTCGGGCGTCACGGCCGCCTCCAAAGCCGCTGACAAGAAAGGCGGAGACAAAAAGGCCCCCGAGAGAAAGAAGACCGACAAAAAGTAGTGGCCCTTCTCACAAAACTCAATAAAAAAAGCCGGTTCCTGGGAACCGGCTTTTTTTACGCTCTTAAGTCTATATTAGATAAGCTAAAGGTTAAATTTAGGCATTTGGCCAGATTTTTTTTAAGCCCAGGCTGCCTGGGCTTAAAAAAAATCTGGCCTCTGGGGGCAAAAAGGTTTATATTTAAGGCCGACCAGGTACTTAGCCGCGTCAACTGGGCCCATTGGCTTTTTTTAGGCAAATCCAATTCAATAGGACCAAGGGCTTGGCTTAAGAAAATTGTGGGCTTTTTTTAAAAGGAGGCCCCTTGGTTAATTTTTTTTCTCCGATCTTAGCGGAGCCAAGTATTTTTTTAAGGAGAGAACCATGTCCGATTACATGGAACTTGCGTTAAAGCGCCAGAGCACTAGGCAGTTCGCCGATAAGCCTGTTGAGCATGAAAAGCTGGTCAAATGTGTCGAGGCGGCCCGTCTAAGCCCTTCGGGTTGCAACGCCCAGCCCTGGAGCTTTATTGTCGTGGAAAAGCCCGAAGTCGTGGCCGAGGTGGCCAAAACCACCATGCAGTTAGGCATAAACGAGTACATCGCCAAGGCCAAGGCCTTTTTCGTGGTGGTCGAGGAGTATGCCCAGCTTATGCCCAAGATCGCCAAAATCGTCCATAGCCAGTATTTCGCCAAAGGCGATCTGGGGGCGGTTAGCTTGTCGCTTTGCCTTGAAGCCCAATCCCAGGGCCTGGGCACCTGCATGCTGGGCATCTTTGATCGTCCCAAGCTCAGGGAATTGTTTGATATCCCCAAAGACAAGGACATCTTTATCGTCATCGCCGTGGGCTACCCCTCAAGCGATCAGGTCAGAACCAAGGATCGTAAGCCCCTCGAAGAGCTGGTCCGCTTCGTTTAGAGCCAGTTTTGGTTTGGGCTTTTTGGCCGCCACCGCTTTGAAGGGCCAAGGGGGCCATTTTTATCTAAGCCAGCTGGGGGCCAAATCTCAAGGACCAGGGCCATTATTTGGTGTTTGAGATTTGTTCAACCAAGCCGCCCCTATTAAAATCAAAGCCAAGGCCCCAAGCTGAAAAGTCTTGGGGCTTTTTTTTTAATAAATTTTCTGGGCTGACGGATTGGCTAAGCCAGCGAGGCTGAAAATCTAATTAATGAACTAAGTTAAAAAGTTTTGTCAAAAATTTTTGAGCCTTTTTGGCTGATTGGGCCCGGCTCCCCAGGGGGCTAAAATTTAGGCCTTATTTTTGGAAATTTAAGTAGAATAAATTAGTGAGCTATTAAGCCAAGGCGGCCTTTTGAAGGGGATAATTTGCTTTCATAAAATAACTAAAAGCTACTCAATGTCTAGTAATAATTTTGGCTTTGGGTAGTTATTAGATGGAGGGCAAAAAAGCACCAGGGCTGGTGGTCGATGGGCTAAAGAAAGACTATATCTGGTATCTGATGAGAGCTTGGGGCCGAGACTGGTCAAGAGATCTAGACTTATTGGCCCAAAAAAATTGTGAAAAAAAATCTTGACAAAATTGTTGGTTCTGATATAATCTCTGTCACCCAAACAAATCTTGTTGCCGTCCCGAATAGTTAAGGAAAAGGTGCGTCTCAGTTTGTTGGCTAATAGGTTGGTTTTAGTCGCGTAGATTTGGCCACCATGACCGCGGCAAAAGGGCGAATCTCGCTAAAGCCAGGCCAGCCTCATAAGGCTAGTTACTTGGTTGGTCTGATTTCAGGCGGGCGATTAAGCCAACGGCTTGGAGCCTAAAGGCTCCCAGCCCGAACCTTCGAAAGCGAATAGGCGAAAGCGAATAGGCGAAAGCGAATAGGCTAAAGCCCAAGGGTCAAAGCGCCTGGCTTTTGGGGGGCTGGACTTTTCCCAAGCCCGGGGCTTGGGGAATTTTGTCTTTAAACCCACCCACCTTTTTTTCTTTTTTTTCGAACGGTAGTGACTTACCGGCCGGGCTTTGGCTTGGTCAGGGCAGTCCAGATCTCGCCTTTTGATTTGTTGGAAAAGCTGACCGAATCTGGAATTAGCTAAACTAAGCTTGGCTTAGTTGGCTTGGCCGGGAGCGGGCAGCCATAAAAATGGCTTTTTTCACGTGTGTTGGTGACCAGTTTGCCCGGGCGGGTATCTCGAGCGGGTGACCCAAACCATCGTTTTTTTTACTCGAATGGTGGTGGCTATCCAAAGTCGTCTTTGGCACGGCGCGGAAGCCCAAGCCATACTCCGGCCGCTGAAGAACCCTGTGCTGGAGCAAC
>JAITJP010000416.1 GCA_031278835.1 Deltaproteobacteria bacterium | reverse complement strand
CTGGATGTCGTGTTTCTTTTTTTTATCCAGGACTATTTCTTGGCCCAGGTCCAGGATCTCTCCGGCGATCCTAACCCTGGTAAAACCTTCCCGCCTCAGAGAATCAAAAAGCTTTTGATGTTCCCCTTTGCGGCCCTCGGCCAAGGGGGCCAGGATCATGATCTTGGTGCCCAATGGTAAGGCCAGTAACCTATCGACTATCTCGGCCGGACTTTGGGACATAATGGGCAAACCGCATTTGTAACAATAGGGGGTGCCAATCCTGGCAAACAAGAGCCTTAAATAATCGTAAACCTCGGTGGCCGTGCCCACGGTCGAGCGAGGATTTTTGCTAACGCTTTTTTGCTCAATGGAGATGGCCGGCGACAAGCCTTCGATCAAATCAACGTCGGGCTTGTCCATTTGGCCCAAAAACTGCCTGGCGTAAGCCGAAAGCGATTCCACGTAACGCCTTTGCCCCTCGGCGTAAATGGTGTCAAAGGCCAAAGACGATTTGCCCGAGCCCGACAGTCCCGAGACCACGGTCAGAGAATTTCTGGGAATTCTAAGGTCCAGGTTTTTTAAATTGTGCTGCCTGGCCCCCTGGACGATGATGTAATCGCGGTCATCCTCGGCCCAAGGGTCGGCCGGTAAAGGCTTTGGCCAAGGCCTGGCCTGGACAAATTCTTGATCCTCACTAGTAATGAGTTTTTCCTCGGGATAATCAGCGGCTGGGGCTTTTTGGGTAGGCTTGGCCCTCTTTGGGCTAAGGAGCTCAGCTAGGGGTTTTTCGGCCCTGGGGGCTTGGCCGCCCTGGGCTTTTCCATTGGGGCCCTGGGAAATGGTTATTGGTCTGGCCGACATTAGATACTGATCCTAAGGGGGCTGGCTGGGCTTTCCGAGAAATAGTGAAGGGCCAGCTCATAGGAGCGGGGCCCAAAGCCGGCCACCAGGCCCACGGCCGCCCCGGCCAGATAAGATTTTTGTCTAAAATCTTCCCGCCCGGCCGGGTTGGTTAAATGAACTTCGATGACCGGAATGTTTATGGCCAAGATGGTATCCCTTAAGGCCAAAGAGGTATGGGTGTAAGCGGCGGCGTTAATGATGGCCCCGTGATATTCCTGGGCCGCCCTTTGCAGGGCCGAAATCAGCTCGCCCTCGTGATTGGACTGAATAAAATCGACCGATAGCTTAAGGCTTTGGGCCAGCCGCTCTAGGTCTTTATTAATTTCCTGTAAAGTCTGGCGCCCATAAAGTTCCGGCTGCCTTTGACCCAAGAGGTTTAGATTCGGTCCATTGATGATTAATATTTTTTTCATTTAAAAATTCCAGAAAAAAAAGTTTTTTTTAGTGCCCGGCTCGGCTCCCTGTCGGCTTTTTTGTCCTGGGCCCCTGGGCCTAGTCAAAACACCAGAAATTATACTCCAAAGGCGGCCAGGGCACCAGCCGTGGTTTTTTTTATTTTTTTTTATTGACTTATTTGGGCGGCCAGATTTGCTCCAGCTGGGCCGGGCCCCGCAAATAGCAATCGGCCAGGGTGATTAGGCACATGGCCTCGGCCACCGGGCCCAGACGCGGGGCCAGGCAGGGGTCGTGGCGGCCGGTAATCGAGATGATGGAGGGCTGGCCCTCAAGGTTAATGGTCTCTTGGTCCAGGGCAATCGAGGGGGTGGGCTTGAGGTAAAGCCGGGCCAGTAGTTCGGTGCCACTTGAGAGGCCGCCCAGGATGCCGCCGTGACGGTTTCTGAGGGGACCTTGGGGGCCCATGGGGTCATTGGCCTGGGAGCCGCGCATCCGGGAGAGGGCCAAGCCGTCGCCAAATTCCACGGCCTTAACCGCCCCGATGGAAAAAAAAGCCTGGCCCAAAAGGGCCTCAAGTTTGTCAAAAACTGGATCGCCCCAGCCCACCGGCAGACCCAAGGCCGAGACGGTCACGACCGAGCCCAGGGAATCGCCCTGGTCCTTGGCCTCCAAGACGGCCTGGCTGGCCTGGGGGTAGGAATTTTGGTCCAAAAATTTTAAGGCATTGGTCTCGGAAAAGGCCCAGTCGATTTTTTCAACCCAAATGGGGCCCACGGCCATGGTGCCCGAGCGAACCGTGATGCCCAGGGCTTTTAAGAGCTGTCTGGCCACGGCCCCGGCGGCCACCCGGCCCACGGTTTCCCGGCCGCTGGCCCGGCCCCCGCCGGCTTGGGGTTTGAGGCCGTATTTTTTAAAATAAGTCCAGTCGGCGTGACCGGGCCGAAAAACCTGGGCCGTTTTGGCGTAATCGGCCCCCCGGGCCTCCTGGTTTCTGACCAGTAGGGCCAAAGGGGCTCCGTTAGTTAGCCCCTGACTAGTCAGACCCGAGAGAATCTCGACTTGGTCGCTTTCCCGCCGGGCCGTGGTAAACTCCGATTGTCCCGGTTTACGCCTATCCAAATCCCTTTGCAAATCTTCTTGACTAATGGCCAAACCGGCCGGCAGGCCGTCAATGACCACGCCCAGACCGGCCCCGTGCGATTCGCCAAAAGTCATGATTGAAAAATATCGGCCCAGTAAGCTGCCCATGTCAGCGCTCTTTCCAAAGCCAGGCCCGAGCCCCGGGCCTGGCTTTAATTTGTTTTTTGGTTTTTAAAAAGTTCCCGAGCGGCCGCCAAGACCTGGTCCGGGTCAAGCTGGCTGACCAAGAGGCTCTCGCCCGGGGCCTTTAGGGCCACGAATTTAAGTTTACCTTGGCGGATTTTTTTGTCAAAGCTTAGTAGGCGCTTAACCTGGTCCTCGGGCGGGGGAGTGGGAAAGGCCTCTCCGGCCAAACGGCGGCAGACCTCGATGGCGTTTTGGGCCAAAATGGGGTCAAAGCCGTGATGGTTTACGCTATAAATCAAGGCCACGGCCAGGCCCAGGGCCACGGCCCGGCCATGACTGACCTGGGGGGCGTAATAACTTTCCACAACGTGGCCATAGGTGTGACCCAGGTTGAGGACCTCCCTTTGGCCCAGTTCTTCCCGTAGATCTTTGGCCACCAGTTCGGCTTTGAGCCTAGCCGTGTCGTGGACTATCTGGGCCAGTAGCGGCAGATCCCCGTCCAGGAGATTGGTAATCTGTTTGGTGATTAGGTCAAAGAGCAAGGGGTCAAAAAGCAGGGCCGTTTTAAAGGCTTCGATTAAGCCCTCGCGTTTTAAATGGTTAGGCAGGCTTTTTAGGACCAGGGGATCGATCCAAACTTCCTCGGGCAGATAAAAAAGCCCGACTTGGTTTTTGGCCCCAGCCAAATTAACGGCCGCCTTGCCGCCAATGGCGGCGTCCACGGCGGCCAAAAGCGTGGTCGGGATCAAAATCAGCTTAAGGCCCCTTTTGTAAAGAGCGGCGCACAGGGCCCCCAGATCGGTCAAACTGCCCCCGCCCCTAACCAGCAAATAGTCGGATCGGTCCAGCCGCAGCTCGGACATGGCCATGAGTAAATTAGTGGCCTCGGCCAGAGTTTTGGCTTCTTCGCCCTGGCTTTGGGCGTAATAAACCGGCAGATCGGAAAAAAGTTGGTTAAATTGGTCTGGGCAGTTTTTAAAATGGTGATCCATTAACAGTAGGGCCTTATTGTCCCCCAGGATCTGGTTTTTTAACTGGACCATCTGGGACAAGGGGGCGTAGGTCCTAATTAGGCAAGTCCGGCCCTCGGCCATTAAGCTTAACTCCTCTTGATAGAGGACAAAGTCAAGGACGCTGTCCCGGACCTCCCAGGGCTCAGCCCGGGCCGAAATGATGGCTCCGCATTTTTGATAGAGATCCAGCCTTTTGGCGTACAAGCTCTTAAAGTCCTCCAGGCTTCCGACCAAGGGTCGATTGGCCTTGTCGCTATCGCTTAAGCGCTCCCAGGCTTGCTCGGCCGGCAGGTCTAAGAAAAAAGTCAGGGCCCCCTTGAGAAGTTCGCGGTTGGCCTTGCTTTGAACGATGCCCCCGCCGGTGGCGATGACCTTGGGCTGATCGCGCTCGTTTAAGTTATTTAGTAAAGCTGATTCCATTTCCCGGAAATAATTTTCCCCTTGTTCGGCGAAAATTTCCGGGATGCTTTTATTGTATTTTTTAACCAGCTCCTCGTCCATGTCTACGAAAGGACGATTTAAGGCCTCGGCCAACAAGAGGCCCACCGTGCTTTTTCCGGAGCCCATAAAGCCGGTTAAATAAATATTTTTTTCCGGGTAGGTTCGGTAAGGATCTTGACTGGAGGAGGATAAGGCGAAAAGTTTATGGTCTTTCACTGATAGGGGTCCATGATCCGGCCAAAGCCGGCCGCCCCTGGGGCCGGCCGGCTTTGGTCAAAATGATTTTTTGTTTTTTTTGGTTTACTCAACCGGGTTTAGGTGTTTGCGCAAGGCCCCCAGAAAGGGGGCCAGGCCCGGGTCGGTCTTGGTCCACAAAATAAAGGAGAGCCGGGCTTGGTGGGCCAACATGCCCAAGCCGTCTTGGAAGGTGCCCCCGGCCCTAAGGCAGATGGTCTCAAAATGATTATTATCCCGCCCGTAATTGATGTCAATGACCCGGACCCCGGGCTTGAGGCTAACCGTCGGGGGTTTGGGCAAAAAATCCTCAAAACTGGACGAGGAGGTGGCGTTGACCAAAAGGTCAAAGGAACCATAGTCGCCCAAACTCTGCCAATCCAGGGCCCTTTGGCCAAACTCGGCGGCCAGGGCCTCGGCCTGACTAAAGTCCCGACTGGAGATGCCTAGGCTAAAGCCGGCCTTTTTTAAGGCCGTGACCACGCCCCGAGCCGCCCCGCCGGCCCCCAAGACCAGGGTCTTGATTTTTTCGGGATTTTTTAGATCAAGCAGATAGGCGGCCTGAAAACCCCTGGCGTCGGTATTTTCCCCAAAATAACCCTGCTTGGTCCTAACCAAGGTATTAATCGAGCCAATGGCCTTGGCCTCATCGGATAAGCCCACCAATAAGTCCATCACGGTAATTTTATGAGGATTGGTGACGTTCAAGCCCTCATAGCCCAGATCCCATAAGGATTGCACCGTTTTGGCCAAGCTCTCGGGACTAACCTGTACGGCCACATAGTCGCCCTCCAAAGCGCTTTCTTTTAAAGCGGCTTTGTGCATGGCCGGGGAAGGGGAGTAGCGCACCCGGGGTCCCCCCAGTAAGCCCAAATAAATAATTTTGCCTAAATGGTCTGCCATGGTTCGCCCGACCCGCCCTTTCAGTATCTAAAAACTAAAATAGCCGCTAAAGTTTTATTTTGTTTCTTTTTTTCATCAAAGTTAAAGGGCCAGCGGCCCTGATCGGCCTGGGCCCTTTGAGCAAAATCTTGGCCGCCCTGCTGGGCTGGGGCCAGGGGGCTTAGGCCACCGGGTGCCAGAGTTTGGCCAGATGCTGGTCAAAGGAGGGATAGGAGATGACGATGGACTGGCGGCCCAGGATGGGCACCTGGGGGGCCCCGGCCGCCTTTAGGGCCACGGACAAGGTCATGGCCAGCCGATGATCGCTTCCTGAATCCAAGGACTCGGGCAAGATGAAAGAAGTCGGGCCGTCAATAATTAGATCATCACCCTCGGAATTGAGCCGGGCCCCCAGGGCGCCCAGCTGGTGACGGATGCCCATCAGCCGATCGGTTTCTTTGACCCTAAGTTCATCGACTTGGTGAAAAACGGTGCGGCCCTGGGCCTGGGTGGCCGCCAAGGCCAAAATGGGTATTTCGTCAATGAGACTGGGGATATCCTCGGCCGGGATGTCGGTAGCCACCAAGGGCCCATTGTAGGTGACCGTGACGTCTCCGGTGGGTTCGGGGGTGTCGCTGACCATGGTTAAACTGACCATGGCCCCCATGCGATCCAAGACCCGCAAAAAGCCCGAGCGGCCCCGGGAGAGAAGTAAGTTTTGGGCGGTGACCCGAGAGCCCGGTATGATGGCCGCGGCAATCAGAAAAAAAGCCGCCGAGGAGGGGTCACCCGGGGTTAGAAAAAATTTTCTCAGCCTTAAGTCCGAGGGCTGGACGGTCATGGTCTGGTTTTGGACCTCAATCTGGCCGCCAAAATAGCCAATCAAGCGCTCGGTATGATCCCTTGAGGGGTGGGGTTCGCTGACCGTGGTGGGCCCCTGGGCCGAAAGGCCGGCCAATAAAACGGCACTTTTTAGCTGGGCGCTGGCCTCGGAGAGTTTATATTCAATACCCATAAGCTCTTGGCCCTCGATCACCACCGGCGGTTTACCGGAACTAGTTTCGATCTTGGCCCCCATCAGCCGCAGGGGCTCGGCCACCCTTTCCATGGGCCGGCGCCTTAGCTGGGGGTCGCCGTCTAGAATATACTTGCCCTTTCGCCCGGCCAATAAACCCATCAGTAAGCGGATGGTCGTGCCGCTATTGTCACACATGAGTTCCAGATTCTCCGGGGGCGGCCACTTACCCTCTAAGCCATAAAACCTCAGGCCCTGAGCCTCCGGCTCAACTCGCCCGCCCAGGCTCTTAAAAATCTTCAAACTGGTCTTAAGGTCTTCACAATCGGACAAACCCTGGACCAACATCTGCCCCTGGGCCACCAGGGACATTAGGACCAAGCGGTGACTGACCGATTTGTCACCCGGCGGGCTAAACTCTCCAATAAAGGGCATGGGCTCTCCAAAACCAGGGACTTAAAGGCCTTAATGACCAAAGGGCCCAGAGGCCCTAAATCAAGCCCATGGGCCCAGGCTAAGTCCCTCTAAAAGCGCCCCCAACCAGGGGGGGCGGCCTTTGGTCTAGATAATTCAGGGCTCATTATCCACCCAATCGGCTCACATTTCAAGAGAGCTCCCGGCTCCGGGCCCTCTTTTGACCGGGCCCTTTTTTGATTAAAGGGCCTAAAAATTTATAGACTTAGCCCTCGGCCAAATCAAAGCTAAACTCCATAAAAATGACCAATAGGTCATTTTTATGGAGTTTTCTAACAAATCCCCTGGCCCAGGGCCCTGGTCAAAAAGCCCTTGATTGGGCCAAAACCGGCTAGATAGGTATTTTTAAAGCCTTTTTTTATCAAAAAGGGCTCGCTCGGCCATTAAGCTTATCTGGACTATCAAGGTCCAGAATGTTATACTTTTCGCTGTTAAGTTGGATCCGGGCGATCCGGCTTAGGCTTAATTGGGGCTAGGCCCCCAAATCAAGCCTGGTCTTTGACCAGGGCTCGGATTTTTCTTTTTGTTTTTTAAGATAATAGTCGTTCGTTAGGTTATCTTAGCCTTGTCGTTCAATGGTATTTTAAGACTTTTTTTCATTGATCACTTTTTTTTAAACGTAAAGTAGATATTGATAATGATAATAACGGTCCGCTGGAGGCTTAAAGGGCCTAAGCGGGCCCAGAGCCAAGTTCTTTTTTGGGACTTTCGCGGCTCCCTTTGGCCCCCCAAAGTTGGGTCGGGGCTACCAGGATGAGGTGGACATCATGCCTCTGGGCTCAGGTCAAACCGTGCTGATTGTCGATGATTCTCCGGTCATGAGACAGATGTTGTTCAATATTTTTATTAACGAGGGCTTCAAGGTCGTGGCCCAGGCCGCCGACGGCGAGGAGGCCTTGACCCTTTTCGAACTCCACAAGCCGGACCTGACCACCTTGGACATCGTCATGCCAAAAATCAGGGGCACCGACGTCTTGGCCACCTTGATGGAAAAATATCCGGATAGTTGCGTTATCATGGCCTCCTCGGTCTCGGATGCCAGGACGGTCATGCATTGTTTAAAAATGGGAGCGAGGCAGTACATCATCAAGCCTTACGATGAGGAAAAGGTCATGTCCGCCGTCAAAAAGGCCCTGCGTTTAGGCTAAAACCGCTTTTTCCTTAAGGAAAAATCGATCAATCATTTCGCCATATAACGCCCAATCGCCCAGGCAAGCGAAGAAAACGGCTTGCGGAGGGGTCAAATGAACGTAAGCGACGAAAATCTAGCCGAACTGTTCGAACAATATAAAGACGAGGTTAGGGAGACCATCGGCACCCTGGATAACGAGCTGGTCGCCATCGAGCAGGATCCAACCTCTAGCGAGACCATTTTTTCTTTGTTTAGGCATATGCACTCGCTAAAGGGCTCCTCGAAGATGTTTAACGTAGATAACATCGCCAATATCGCCCACCGTCTCGAAGACCTGATGTCGATGATCGACAAAAACAACGCCATCCTGGCCAAGTACCCCAAGATTATTGATCTGCTTTTTAAAGGCAATGACATATTTAGGGACATCATCGCCAAACTTGAAGACGACATCACCTACACCACCATGACCGTGGATCACGTGGCCTTTGTCGGGGAAATCCAAAACCAGATCGACAAGATCAATCGCCGGGACACGGTTTTGGTGGAATCGGCCCGAAAGCTGGTTGAGGATCTCGAGGCCCTGCTGCCGGCCATGGAAGAAATGGAGATTGAGCATCTAAAAAAAGACATCCAGGAAATCAATAATGGCTTGGCCTTGGTCACCTTGGAGGAGGAGGGGGCCAACCAGATTAGGTTTAATTACAACGGGGCCGATCTGACCGATGAGGTCAGGGCCATGGATGAGTTATTGAAAAAATTTCAAGAGGGCAAAGCCACCGCCCAAGACGGCCAAGCCTTCCTGGATACGGCCAATAAGCTCTACAATAGCCTAGCCGAGGTGGCCACCGAAGACGCCATGAACCTAATCGCCGAATTGGGCGACGGCCTGTCGCTTTTTACTGAACGCCATCTCGAAATGGACCAGATGATTGTCGAGTTCTTCGCGGCCATGCTTAAGGATCTTAAGGAAAAATTTCACGTTGAGGTGGAAGGTCCGGCCGTCAAGAGCTCGGGTCCGGCCAAAAGCCAGGCCAAGGCCCTGGAACCCCAGGTCAAGACCATTAGGGTCGATGAGGCCAAGATCGATCTTTTTTTAGAATCAGTCGGTAAACTCATCACCAAGAGCGAGATCCTAAATCACCTCCAGTTTTCCTTCAGACAGGCTGGCATTGATACTGGCTTACTAAGGGATTTTTCCACCGTCTCTAGGACCATTTCCACGGACATCGTCAATCTCCAGCGCTCGATTATGGAAGTTCGCCAAGTCGAGATGAACAATATCCTAAAGAAGTTTCCCCGCCTGGTTAGGGACATTTCCCACAAGATTGGCAAAGAAGCCGAGATGGTCATTACCGGGGAGAGGGTGCCCATTGACAAGAGTTTACTCGATGACGTGGAGCAGGCCATGGTCCACATCGTCCGCAACGCCGTGGATCACGGCTTGGAGGGCCCCGATGAGCGCCTCTCGGTCGGAAAACCTCGCCGGGGCACGGTCAATATCGCCGTCACCCCCGAAGAAGCCTCCATTTTTATCGAAGTGGCCGACGACGGCCGCGGCCTGGACTTAGAAAAAATTAAAACTAAGGCCATCGAAAGGGGCGTTTTAACTGAAGATCAGGCCCTAACCATCTCCGACAAAGACGCCGCCATGCTTATCTTCAATAGCGGCCTTTCCACCAAGGATCAGGCCACCGATCTCTCCGGCCGCGGCGTGGGCATGGACGTGGTCATGACCAATTTAAAAAAATGGAACGGCGAGGTCCTTATTGACAATAAGCCCGGTCAGGGCCTCTCGGTGGGCCTGAGGCTCCCGGTTACCAATACCTTACTCACCAAAGAAGCCATCATGCTCCGGGTGGCTAGCTCGACCTTCTGCCTGCCCCTAGAGTTTGTTAACGAAATCGTCACCGTCCCGGCCGACTCGGTCCACCACCACAAAGAAGGGGCCGTTTTCCGTCACCGCGACATGGTCATCTCGGTCATTGACCTTAAGGGCC
>JAITJP010000412.1 GCA_031278835.1 Deltaproteobacteria bacterium | reverse complement strand
AATTTCACTAATAAAAATATCGAAAACTACGCTTCCCAGGGCTTTCGATTGAGAATAAAATCTTTGAGAATTAAGCCGGGAAATAAAAAATCACCTAGAGCCTGGGCTTGACACTTGGTTATTAAATTATTAATTTAACTAATAAAATATTAATAAACTACTTTTCCCAGGGCCAGGGTTTGAGAAAACCTTGGCCAAGAATTAAACCAGAAAATTTAAAAATCACCTAAAGGCGGGGCTTGACACTTGGTTATTAAATTATTAATTTCACTAATAAAAATATCGAAAACTACGCTTCCCAGGACTTTCGATTGAGAATAAAATCTTTGAGAATTAAGCCGGGAAATTTAAAAATCACCTATAGCCGAGGCTTAACACTGTGAAGTTAAATTATTAATTTAACTAATAAAATTCTAAAAACTACGTTTCCTAGGCCCAGGGATTAAGAAAACCTTAGCCAAGAATTAAGCTGGAAATTTAAAAAAAAACACCTAAAGGCGGGGCTTGACACTTGGTTATTAACTTATTAATTTAACTAATAAAATGTTGAAAAACTAGGCTGCCTAGGGCCACGAATTAAGAATAAAATTTTTGAGAATTAACCCAGAATTTCAAAAACACCTAAAGCCAGGACCTATTTATTTAGTTAAATTGTTAATTTGACTAAATAAATCATTAAGGCCCCTGGGCATTATTTCACAAAAAACACGGCCCGGTCGGAGGCGACCTTTTGGCCGTCTTTGAGGCCAGCCACTTCCAGGAGTTGGCGACCGCGGGTCAGGGATAGGGCCACTTTGGCCTTGGTCGGGCCGGAGATTTGGCGGCGGTCGATTTCTTGGCCATTGTGGAAAACGATTAGTTCGTCAAGGTCCGGGGTGGCCTGAACGGTGGCCTTGATGACTTGGAAGGGGGCCGGGATGCCCGGGTCAAAGGCGTAGATTTGGCCGGATTTTGGGTCCAGGAGGCCAAAACGGGTTTTAAGGCCCACCACGGGGATTTGACCGGGTCGGGGGCTGGAGGTGGCCTCGATGAAGTTCATGCGACTGTGCAGGCATCTGGGGCCCTTTACGGCCGAGTTTAGGAAGTACTCCATCTTGAGGTTGGGGCACTCGGCTCCGGCCGGCAGACCCGAGATGGGGCAGACGGCTAGGGCGGTGACCTTGGGCGGCGGAGTTAGGAGTTTTAAGGGCGGCCTTTTTTCGGCCATGAGATCGGCCACCTGGCGCCAGAGATAGCCGGCCCCGGTGATGCCGGAGACCTGGGTCATGGGTTGGTTTTGAAAGTTACCAGCCCAAACGCCGATGACAAAACCGTCGGTGTAACCCAGGCTCCAATTGTCTCGAAAGTTTTTACTGGTGCCGGTTTTGGCCGAGGAGCGGTAAGGCGTGGCCAGGGGGCCATTGGGCATAAAACCAGTGGAGCGGGCCTGATCGTCTGAAAGAATGTCAGAGATAATAAAGGCCACGTTGGGGTCCATGACCTGACGTTCTAAGGCGGGCTGGGGCTTTTGGGCTAGGCTGGTCTGGGCCGGCTTATGGAGGCCTTGGTCAGCCAGGACGGCGTAGGCTAGGGTAAGATCTAGTAGGGTCACTTCCCCGCCACCCAGGGCCAAACCCAGGCCATAGTGATCGGCCTCATGGGTTAAGGTATTTAAGCCAAGTTTTTTTAGATACTCAAGGACCTTTTCCACGCCCAGGTGGGCAGTCAAATTAATGGCTGGAACGTTTAAGGAACTGGCCAAGGCCAGTCGGGCCGAGACCGGGCCGTGACTTTCCCCGGAATAGTTTCTGGGGCTATAGGAACCATCCTCGACCACGAAATCAACCGGCAGGTCGTTTATTAAACTGGAAGCCGAGATGGCCCCGCTTTCCAAGCCCAGGGCGTAAATAAAGGGCTTTAGGGCTGAGCCGGGTTGTCTGGGGCTGATGACCCCATCTATTTGACCGTCCCGGGGGTTAAAAAAATCCGAGGAACCCAGGTAGGCCAGGATCTCCCTTTCCGGGACGCTTAAAACCACCACGGCCACTTGGGTCAGGCCATTGGCCTTAAATTTTTCCACGGTTATCTGGGCCAGGCTTTCTATCTGGCTTTGCAAATCCATGTCCAGGGTGGTGGCTATTTGGGTTGGCGGTAGGGCCGGGAGGTTTTTGGCCACAAGGTTAGTAAAATGCGGGGCCAAGAAGGCCTGATTGGCCTGGGCTAGGATTAGGTTTTCCCTTAGGGCCCGATTGAAAGTTTCCTGGCTAAGATGGCCGCTTTTTCGAAGCTTTTTTAGAATCATGTTTTTTCTAAAAAGGCTGTTTTGACTAACCAGTTGACCCGGGGCCGGCGATCTGGCCGGAAGACCGGCCAAAAAAGCCGCCTCGGCTGGGGATAAAAAGCTGGCCGATTTGCCAAACCAAGAGCGGGCCGCGGCTTGGAAGCCCAAATTTGGCCCGCCCAGCGGGGCCCAGTTCATGTATAAGGCCAGGATCTCGTCTTTGTCATGGTGTCTTTCAATGGTCAAGGCCACCAAGACTTCTTTTAGTTTTCTTTTGTAAGTCCTGGGGCCCGGGGCCAAGCCCATGGACAGTCTGGCCAGTTGCATGGTGATGGTGGAGGCCCCGCTGACGATCTTGCCCTGGGACAGGTTTTGAAACAAAGCCCGGAGCGCGGCCAAGGGGTCCACGCCCAGATGGTATCTAAAACGCTTGTCCTCGGTGAGGATGATGGCCTCAATTAAGTGGGGACTAAATTCCGACAAAAGGCGATTTTCTCGCTTATTCATGGGCGGGGGCCAGATCTCCCTAAGAACTTGGCCATGTCGATCGGTTAGGGTGACCGTGTAATCCCACTGGGCATCGCCGGCCAAGGGATCTTGGGCCAAACCCAAAGCCCAGTAACCCAGGGCCCCAAGGGCCGTAAGGCTGACCATTAGCCAAAGGCCCAAGTGGGCCAGTTTTTTTATTAATTTTTTGATTTTGCTTGCTTGTGATTGGGCTAAGCTCAGGCTTGGGCCCAGGCTGGGGCCCAGGCCTGGGCCTGGGCTGGGGCCAGGATTTTTGAAAAAAGCCCGGGTTTTGGAGGGCTGGGGCAGTGGGGCAGATTTTTGGGGTTTAAGAGTCATTTTGGCCTTGCCTTGGGGCCAGGGCTCTAGCCATCAGGGCGAAAAAAAAGTTTATTGGCCCGAGAGAGATTGAGATTTTGATTAAAAAATCATTAAAAGTCTATTTTGATCTAAAAAGCGAACCTATGACCTTTCTAACCACTTGGTTTATGCTCCTGGTCACCACGGAAGTTAGGATATTTTTGGGTTTTAGGGCGCTGGGCAGATAAGACCTCGAGGACCTGGTGGTGGAGCGAGGGTAAGAGGTCTTGGTTTTGCGCCGCCTGGGGGCCTTAAAAAGATTGTTTAGCCAGTTGTTTTGGGCCATGGCCATTCCTTTGTTTAAAGCGGACCGATTAAAGGGCCGCCGAGATCTGGGCTTTGATGGAGGGTCCCAGGGTCTTTCTGATCATGGGCCCCAGGTAGGCTTTGGGCCAGCACTCTAGGTAAGTATCGACCCCGGCCTGGTTAAGGCTGTCCACGGTCAGGGTCCATCTGACCGGGCTGGTCATCTGATTTTTTAGATTGGTTTTGATTTCTTGGGGGTCCTCGGTGATTAGGCCCGAGGCGTTGGAAACCATTGGGAAGGCGGGTTTTTTAAATTCGCTTTGGTCCAAGATTTTGGCGAAAAGCTCGGCCGGTTTTTCCATGAGCGGGCTATGGAAGGCTCCGGAAACCGGCAGGGGCACGGCTTTGGCCCCCTTCATGGTGGCAAAGCGCACCGCCGCGGCCACGGCCCTGGACTCACCGGAAATAACCGTTTGCTGCGGGGAATTGTAATTGGCCGAGACGACCAGGCCCTCGCTTCTGGCCAGTTCGCAGATCTTATCCACGGTCTCTGGGTCAATACCGACCAGGGCGCACATGGTGCCTTCGGAGGCCCGGGCCATCAGTTCGGAGCGCTCTTTAACCAGTTCTATGGCCTTTTCCTCGGAAATGACCTCGGCCAAGACCAGGGCCCCATATTCGCCCAGGGAATGACCGGCCGCGAAGCTTGGTTGATCGCCTCGAAGCTTAAAAAATCTGGCCGCGGCCAGGCCAACGGCCAGGACGGCCAATTGCAAGTTTTCGGTTTTTGAGAGTTCTTCCAAAGGGCCCTCAAAACAGAGTTTGGAGATGGGTTTTTGGGCTATCCGGTCAATGGTCTTAAAAAGATCGGCCACCGAAGAGTAATCCTGGGCCCACTTTTGTCCCTGGCCGACGAATTGACCGCCTTGGCCTGGAAAGATAAAAGCTATTTTACTCATGATTATGACCATTATTGGTTTCACTTTGGCTGAAACCGGTTTAGTGTTTTTTATTCGTCCTTTGGCTAAATTTAGCCAAATTTGGCCAAAATCGGACAAAAGGGGAGCTGATGGTTAATTGACCTTACCACTGGCTTCCAAGGCCAAGAGCCCGCCGGCCATGAGGGCCTCGAGCTGCCTTTGGCTGACCTCAAGTTTGACTTGGAAATTTTTTCCAGTGTTCTGATTGGTCATGATCAGAACGGTGGGGCTTTTTAGGCTAGGGCTTAAGCCCAAAAGGCTTAGTTTCTGGCCTTTTTGAATCTCCTTTAGGTCTTGGGCATTAACGAATTCCAGGGGAAAAATACCAAAATTGCATAAATTGGCTTTGTGAATTCTGGCAAAGCTTATGGCCACCACGCCCACCAGACCTAGATATTTGGGGACCAGGGCGGCGTGTTCTCGGCTTGAGCCTTGGCCGTAATTGTTGGCCGCCACCACGAAACCGGAGCCGGCTTTTTTGAGGCGCTCAGGAAAAGTGGCATCGAGGTTGGAAAAAATATAGCGGGACATGGCCGGAACGTTGGCTCGTAAGGCCAATATGTGAGCCCCGGCCGGTAAGATGTCGTCGGTGGTGACGTTGTCGCCCAAAACCATCATGACCTCACCATCAATGGTCGGCCCTGGTCCGGTGAATATTGGCAATGGGGCGATATTGGGGCCCCTGATGATTTCCACCTGGGTTCCCTCGGGGGCCGGCGGTAAGATCATGGAATCGTCTATGGCCATGCGCTCCGGCCAGGTCACCTTAATGGGTTCTCCAAAATCATTGGGATCGCTTAATTGGCCCTTTAAGGCCGAGACGGCCGCCGTTTCCGGACTGACCAGATACAAGCCGGCCCCCGAGGTGCCGCTTCGGCCGGGAAAGTTTCTGTTTGAAGTTCTAACCGAAAGGCCGCCCGTTTTTGGGGCCTGGCCCACCCCGTTGCAAAATCCGCAGGCCACTTCCATGAGCCGGGCTCCGGCCGAGACTAGGTCGGCCAGGGCCCCCCTTTTGGTCAGTTCCAATAAAACTTGCCTGGAGCCGGGGGCGATGACCAGGCTGACTTGTGGGGCTATGGTCCGGCCTTTTAGAATCCCGGCCACGGCCATGAGATCCGAAAAGGAAGAATTGGTGCACGAGCCTATGGCCACTTGGTTTATTTTAAGCCCGGCCAACTCGGAGACCTTGGAAACGTTGTCGGGCGAGTGGGGGGCGGCCACCAAGGGATCGAGTTCCGAGAGATCGATGCTTATTTGGCCATCATAGCTGGCCCCGGCCTCGGCCGCCTGGGGGCTAAAATCCTTTTCCCGGCCTTGTTTTTTTAAAAAGTCCAAAGTAAGGTCGTCGCTTGGGAAGAGGGCCGTGATGGCCCCGGTCTCGATACTCATGTTGGCCACGGTGGCCCGATCGGTCACCGAGAGATTGGCCAGACCCGGACCGTCAAACTCCAAAATGGTGCCCCGGCCCCCGGAAACGGTTAGCCTTCTAAGTATTTCCAAGGCCAGATCCTTGGCCCTGGTCCAGGGCTTAAATTTTCCCACCAAGGTGACTTGAATAACCTTAGGCATGGGTAAGAAAAAAGGCCCTCCGCCCATGGCCACGGCCACGTCCAAACCGCCGGCCCCTATGGCCAACTGGCCCAAGGCCCCGCCGGTGGTGGTGTGGCTATCGGCCCCCAGTAGGGTCTGGCCGGGAGTGGCGAACCTTTCCACGTTTAGCTGATGACAGATGCCGTTTCCGGTTTTTGAATAATATAGACCAAAGCGCCTGGCCGCGGAACTTAAAAAAGCGTGATCGTCGGCGTTTTCAAAGCCTACTTGAAGAATGTTATGGTCGGAATAGATCATCGATCTCTTGGTCTTGACCCTGGGAAAGCCCAAGGCCTCAAATTGCAACATGGCCATTTGTCCGGTGGCGTCATGGACCAGGGTTTGATCGATGGCCAGACCTATTTCGGTTCCGACGATTAGTTCTCCATGGGTTAAATGAGCCGCCATAATCTTGCGGGTTAGGTTCTGCGCTTTGGTCATACGTAATCTAAAATTCCCTGAGCCTTGGTCAGGAAATGTTTCAGCCTCCCTGTAAAAATGTTCAAGAAAAACAAAAAAAAATTGGTTTTCAATTTTTTTTCAAAAACAAAAAAAAACAAAGCCGCTCTCCCGAAGGCCTTCGGGTGGGCCTTTTAGTGGTCTAGGTTAACCGGGTTATCTGGCCTCCGGGGGCTTTTTTTGGCTAAAAAAGCCCCCAAAAATTTTTTCCGATCACTCCAGGTGATCGGCCACGGCTTGGCCAAACTCGGAGCACTTTACCGGGCTCACCCCAACTTGTCTGGCCAGATCGTAGGTTAAGATTTTTTTGGAAACCACCAGTTCAAGGGCCTTGGTGATTTTTTTCGAGGCTTCTTTCCAGCCCAAATAGTCTAGCATAAAGGCTCCGGAAAGAATCAGCGATGAGGGATTGACTTTGTCTTGCCCGGCGTATTTGGGGGCCGTGCCGTGGGTGGCTTCAAAGACGGCCAGGCCGTCTCCGATGTTGGCCCCCGGGGCCATGCCCAAACCGCCTATTTGGGCGGCCAAGCAGTCGGAGAGATAATCGCCGTTTAAGTTGGGCATGGCCAGAACCGAGTATTCCTCGGGCCTTAAAAGCGATTGCATAAACATATTGTCGGCGATGCGATCTTTGATGATCAGGCGATCAGAGGGCTGACCATCCCAGGATTCCTCGGGCAGGCTTTGCTCGGCATAGTCGCTGGCGGCTAGCTCGTAGCCCCACTTTCTAAAAGCCCCTTCGGTAAATTTCATGATGTTGCCTTTATGGACCAGGGTTAGGGAAGAGCGTTTTTCCCGTAAGGCCCAATCCATGGCCATTTTTATAAGCCTTTTGGAACCAAACTCACTCATGGGTTTTATGCCCAGGGCCGAGTTGGGCCTGACTTTGGCCTTGAGATTGGTGGTCAAAAAGGCGATCAACTCTTGGGCTTCTTGGCTGCCGGCCGGCCACTCGATGCCAGCGTAAAGGTCTTCGGTGTTTTCCCGAAACAAAATCATGTCAGCCTTATGGGGTTCCTTGACCGGGCTGGGCACCCCGGGTATCCACTTGATGGGCCGGACGCAAGCGTAGAGATCGAGGGCCTGCCTAATGCCAACGTTTAAACTCCTCATGCCGCCGCCCACGGGCGTGGCCAAGGGACCCTTAAGGGTGACCCGAAATTTTTTTAAGGTCTCCAGGGTCTCATCGGGCAGATACTGACCGCAAGCCTTAAAAGCCGCCTGTCCGGCCAGGGCCTCAACAAACTCCAGCTTATGGCCGGCCAGTTTGGCCGCCTTGGTCAAGACCGGTTCGCTGGCCTGCCAGATGTCCGGGCCCACCCCATCCCCGATAATAATCGGTATAACCGTGCCTTCCTTGGGGACGATCAAGTTATTTTGGCTATCGACGGTAATCAAGTTTATCATATTTTTTAATCTTTCTTCCTTTTTAAACTTTTGAACTTACGATGATGAGAAAAATTGACCAAGCTTTTTTCCGGCCTGGCCTAAGGCCGATCTGAGCAAAAACTTTGGGTCCTGTCTTGGGCTATGGTGGCTTGGCCCAGGCCCGTTTAGTTAAGGGCCACGAATAAAAACAAGCTGGCCAGTTCTCCCAATTCCACCGAGGCCCCCAAGAGATCGCCGGTAACCCCGCCTAAGGTGGCTTTCCAGAGCTTGGCCAGCAGATAGCCGACCAGGATGGCCATGAGGGCGCATAAAAAGGCTTTGAGGCCAAAAACCCCGCTAAGGGCGATTGAATAAAGACAGGCCAAGAAAAGTTCTTGGCGGCCGCTGTAAGCCACCATGTTATAACCCAGGCCCCGGCCGGTTCCGACCGGCTTGGAGGTGACGGCCACGACCGAGGCGGTGAGCCGGCCCCAGATGGGAAAAAGCACTAACAGGTGGGCCGGAAAGAGATTATTGGCGGCCAGGGCGCTCAGAAGACTGGCTTTAAGCCAAAGATCGGCCAGGATGGCCAAAACGCCGAAAGTGCCCAGGTGGCTGTCTTTTAAGATTTCCAGCTTGCGTTCCAGGCTTCTATGGGATAATAAGGCGTCGGCCGTGTCGGCCAGGCCGTCCAGATGAAAGCCTCGGGTCAAAACGGCCAGGGCCATGACCAGCAAAATGGCCGAGGTGCCCACCGGAATGTTGGCCCAGCCCAAGAGCCTGGCCAGGATAAACAAGATAAAACCTAAAATTAACCCAACCATCGGATAACAAGCGGGAAATTTTCCCATCTCTCGCTCGGTTAAGGATTCTTGGGTCTTAATCGGTATTATGGTTAGAAAAGCCAGGCAATCTAGGATGGTTTTTAGCATGTTAAGTTGCTTAATCTTGCTTGATAAGGGCGTGTAAAGGTGAAAAATTAAACTAACATGAAATTAGCCAATAAAAGAAGCCATTAAAAATTTAATTAAATAAGTAATTAAGTGAAAAATTTAAGCTTATGGTTGTCTGGTCCCTTTAGACCAGGCAAGTATACCACAGGCCAAGCCTATATCCCAGGCCGACTCATAGTTTAAAAATGCTTGACCCGGGGCTCTTTTGGCTCTTTCGCCAAGCTCTTTTTGGCCCCCAGTGCCCGGGGCCGGCCCGCCCTGGCCGGGCCGGGCCCTGGGCCTTTAAATTTTGGCCTTAATTAAGTAGATTATTTTTAAAATATTCTTATATCTAAGTAGACTTAGACTGGTTAATTAAAAATTTAATTTAAAATTTTATATCTTATTCCTATGTTTAGTTCAAGGTTAGGTTTTAAAAAAAATTAAATATACACCAAACTTTACTTTATTGGTTCAAGCCAGGGGCCAAAAATTTACCAGTAAAAAAAGCTTGAAATTATTCCCTCTATCATGTAAGAAGTCTACGGATAGGTAACGGATTCTCGTTGGTCGATCCTAAGTCCTCCCGTTCCGAAAAATATTTTAAGATTCTGATATCTACAGTAAATCACTTTCAACCACGCCACCAAAGGAGGCAAATGTGGATTTGCGCTCGCTTAAATATACCTCCGACCACCTTTGGGTCCAAATTGACGATGATAATATCGCCAGAATCGGCCTAACCGAAGATGGTTTGGCAGACTATTTAGAACTATTAACCATCAAATTGCCTAGCGAAGGCATCGAGTTACAAAAGGATCAATCCTTTGGACGCATTACCGTTGGAAAGGGCCTGGGTTTTAAACTGTTCGCCCCTTTTGCCGGGGAGGTCGTAGCCGTCAATGATGATATCATTGACGCCCCGGACGTCCTACTGGAAGACCCCTATGAGGAAGGCTGGCTCATCCGCATGAGCATCAATTCCATGTCCGAATTTGACGATCTCATGAACCGCGAGGAGTATGAGCAGTACTTAGCCGACTTAGACCAGGACTTGAGTTCGGACGAGGATGAAGAGGAGGACGAGGAAGAGGATGACGATTACCTATACTATGACGACGAAGATGATGACGAGGAAGAAGATGAAGAAGATGAAGACGACGATTACTATGACGACGACGACGATTATTGAGGCCCGCTAAAGCCCCAGACCCCTTGAAAGAAAATCCGCTAAAAGGTTAGAATTCCAAGCTTACCAGACTCTTTTATTTAGCCAAAATGGTCTAGCCAAAACTTAGAGCTTTCACCCTGGCCTTGAGCTTTCCAAGGTTATGGTGGAAGCTTTTTTTTCAGCCGGCCCCCCATCCCTCGGTTAAATTATCAATAAATCAAAGTATTCACCCTTGGTTTAACTAACTTTTGTCTGGCCCGGCTGGTAAAAAATCTACAAAATTTTAAGATATGGCGAGAATCGCCTTTGATTTTGAGTAAAAATAACTAAATGTATGGTCGTAATTAAGTTTTTACTGCCCAGGCCCGGGCAGAAAAAATACCCACCAGGCGGCCTCTTGGTTCCTAAGCCATGGCCTCTCCATAGCTTTGAATAAAAGTCTTAATGGCCCTTAGCTTGAGCTGGAGCTTAGTCGTTTTGGAATCCTAAGCTTAATGGTTTTCTCATAAGGGGTCAGGGCTTTAGGCTGTTTGGCCGGGGACGGCCTGGTTGGCGAGAAAGATGCCCAGAATTCCAACAAAGTCGTAGGTCATAGGGCCAGTGGTGGCATCCACCTACCAGCCCTTAAGCCTCCAAGACCGCCGCCCCTACCATGGATCCGGCCGCCACGACCTTACCAAGAAAAGTCGCTAACCCGCTGCCCTGACCAAGGCCACCAACAAGTCGGCCAGACAACCTTCTATTTGATTTGAGGCCTAAGCCTTTTGGCCTTTTAACATTCTAATTAGGCCCGCCCGCCCAGGGCGGCGGCGCCCCCCCCAAAAAAAAAAAGGGCCTGGGAGAAGGGCTTTTGGCCCATCTTCCCTGCCCTAATCTTATAGGTTTTAGAATAATATTAAGTAATTAAAGGTAAATTATTGAGATTTTAAAAGTCTTGGCCACTGGGAAAGCCGATTGATTGGACGATTAAAATTATCCATTCGTTTATGGGTATCAATTTGTTCTTTAAGGCGGCCACTCCGGAGGTGGTGACCACGTTGGCCAGACCTATCGAGGCGCAGTAAAGGGCCACGTTTTGGTAGGCCGAACCAACGTGAAAACCGCCCACCAGTCCATTACCCGGCCCAGCGTAGAGTAAGGTTAAGGGGGCTCCCCTAAAGGCCGAGGAGTGATCGCCTTCCAAGA
>JAITJP010000400.1 GCA_031278835.1 Deltaproteobacteria bacterium | reverse complement strand
TCCTGACCTTGGTCCTAAGCCTGGTTTTTTTGGCTTTTTTGGCTAACTTGGGCTTTTTGGCCCCGGCCGCTTGGGCTCAAGAGCAAAGCTCGGGCGGCTTAAAGGTGGCGGCGGCCGGGGATATCATGATGGGCACGGAAAACGCCCTGCCCCCGGACGGCGGCACGGGTTTTTTTAAAGAGGTGGCCCCCTATCTAAAAGATCGAGACCTGGTCATCGGAAACCTGGAAGGGCCCTTGACCGATCGAGGCGCCCCAACCAAAACCATCGTGCCGGGCCGATCTTATTGTTTTCGGACGCCCCCGGCCTACGGGCGCTTTTTAAAGGAAGCCGGCTTCACGGCCCTGTCATTGGCCAACAATCACGCCAATGATTACGGCCCCGAGGGTAGGGCCCAAACCGTCGAGGTTTTGGAAAACCTGGGCCTGGCCCAGGCCGGGGCCCCCGGACAAGTCTCGGTCTTTAAGGCCGGCCAGCGTGAGGTGGCTTTTTTGGCCCTGGCCCCCAACCGCGGTTGCCAAAACATAAACGACATCCCCGGGGCGGTTAATCTGGTCAAAAAAACCCTTAAGGAAAACCCCAAGCGCCTGGTCTTTGTTTCCTTTCACGGCGGGGCCGAAGGCACGGCCCACATGGTCTTGCCCCATGGCCCGGAGCTTTATTTGGGCGAAAATAGGGGCGATTTGATAAAACTGGCCCACGCCCTCATTGACGCCGGGGCGGCCGCCGTCATTGGCCATGGTCCCCACGTGCCCCGGGCCCTGGAAATTTACAAAAATCACCTGATCGCCTACTCATTGGGTAATTTCGCCACGGCCGCCGGCATAAACGTCAAAGGGGCCACCGGTTTGGCCCCGCTTTTGCTTTTTGAGGTTGACGACCAAGGCCAAGTCCTAAAATACGAAATCGTGAGCTTTAGGCAACAAATGAACAAAGGCCCCAAACTGGACCCCACCAACGAGGCCGCCTCGGTCATGGAGGATCTGACCAAGCGCTTGGCCTCGGAATTGGCCGCCCAGGCGGCCGGTTCCTAAGTGGTTTTGAGTTGGCCTAAAGTTCCGGCGATTGTTTTTTTCCAATCCCAGTGGCCCAAAAAAATGTTCCAGCCCCAGTGGTTAAAAAAATGTTCCAGCCCCAGTTAAAAAAAAGTTTTCAGCCGACCAGATGGTCCAGAGGGGCTTTGGCCGCCTGGCTTAAGGGGCCGGTCTTTTTGACTTTGGCCTTAGGCTTTCTGGCCTTTGGCTTACTGGCCGCTTGCGGCGGGTCCATAAAAACCGAGCGCTATAAGCTTGAAGTCACCCTTGGTAAGACCACGCCCAGGGAACTGGTTAGGTTAATGGGCCCGCCCATTGAGAGAAGCGCCCGCTCAATCGATCAGCCCCTGGAGCGGCTGCATTTTAACGTGCCCTTTAACCGAAACGTCCATGTGCTAATAACCGATGGCCAGGGCCAGACCATTGAGAAAGTTATTAGGGGAAAAAACGTCCTGTCCTTTTATTTTGTCGAGGGTTTATTGTCCTCAGTTGAGTGATTAAGTTTTTTTTTGTGATTTTTGCTTTGAGCGCTTTAGTCTTTTTTAAAACTTTGAGGTTTTTTTATGAATTTAAGGGTAATGGAGACGGTTGAGTAAATGCTGTTAACCATGGATGTTGGCAATACCAACATAAAGTTTGGTCTTTGGATCGAAAACAAAATGGAATTTAATTGGCGCATTACCACCCGGCTAAGCTCATCGGGCGATGAGTTGGGCATGGTGGTGGAGACTTTTTTAAGGCTTCAGGGCTACGCCTTACGGGATATCGAGGATCTGGTCGTGGCCAGCGTGGTCTTACCCATGAGACCGGCCATTGAGCGTTTGGGGGCCAGGTATTTGGGCAAAGCCCCCATCTTCGTGGACGTTTTAACCCAGAGCTTGATGCCGGTTTTGTACCTTAACCCGGCCGAGGTGGGCACCGACCGGGTGGTCGGGGCCATCGCCGCTTACCGGCATTTTCAAACCAGGACCATCGTGGTGGATTTTGGAACGGCCACGACTTTTGATTGCGTCTCCGAGGCCGGGGAATATCTGGGCGGGGCCATCTCGCCTGGCTTTAGGCTCTCGGCCGACGCCTTGTTTAACAAGGCCAGAAGACTGCCCAGACTTGAGCAGTTCTACAAGCCCGACCAGGCCATCGCCCGGGATACCAGAAATAGCCTAAACGCCGGTTTGGTTTTGGGTTACGCCGGTTTGGTCGAGGGCATGGTCAATAGGATTATCAAGGAGATGGGTCAGGCCAAGGTCGTGGCCACTGGGGGCTTGGCCACCTTAATCGCCAGTGAAGCCCAAGTGATTGAAAAAATCATGCCGGATCTGACCATGGAAGGCCTCAAAATCATCTATGACGAAAAGGCTTATTGAGGGTGAGGCTTTTTTAAAAAGCCTAAGTGGCGGGAAAGGCGAGAAATAATTGGCTCTAAAGAAAAGTATCAAGCCAGACCCGAAAAACTTAATGAGAAAAACCGGCCGGGCGGTTTTATCAGAAAATTTTCTGGCCAAAGGGCTTTGTTGGCCTCTTATCTTGATGGTAATGAATCGACTTTGGATAAAAATCGCTAAGAATATCTGGGTAGAGTCGCTAACCAAGAAAGAAACATATATTTTAATGACAAATGGGGTTTTTTTTAGGTTTACTATTGGAGATGGTTATACACAAGGAGTTCATTTTTAAAACCTCGAATTAAAGGCTAGCCCAAATTACTTTTTTTAACCAGGCCATAAATGAAGGCTTTAAGTTTTCTCTCCTTTTAAGGCTAACGGGTAAAATAGAGCCTTTTAGAGAATGGATTTTTAAAATAAACCAAACCGGGCCGGCCCAGCCCTCACCCTGGGGGACTGGATGGGGCGTCCCGGTCAGGGGGAGGCCGAGGCCTTTATGTATAAACTCAAAACGGAGAGGACCTATTGAAACCTATTTTTTTTGAACCCGGCACCACTTTGGGACTGGTTTTTCCGGCTTCGCCCATACCCAGGCCTAAATTGAAAAAAGGGCTCGACATCCTAGAATCATTTGGTTTTAATTTTTATAGATCCGAGGTTTCGCTGAAAGAAAATGGATATCTGGCCGGCTCCGACGAGGAGCGGCTAAGAGATTTGTTGGCCACCTTTGGGGCCCCGGAGGTCCAAGCCGTTTTGGCCGGACGGGGCGGCTACGGTAGTCTTAGGATTCTCTCAAAGATTGACTGGAGCCAGCTGGGCGGCCATAAGCCGCTGATGGGCTATTCGGACATCACCGCCCTACATTTGTCCCGTTTGGCCCAGACCGGGCAGGGCGGTTGGCACGCCCCGGTGGTTAGCAGTTACACCTATTTTGAAACCAAGCATAGGGAAGAAATGGTCAAGGTCTTGATGGGCCAGGGCCCCCAGGTTTGGACCTTTGGCAAAAGGGAAGTCTTAAAGGAAGGCCAGGTCAGGGGCCCCTTGATTGGCGGCAACTTGACCATAATCGACGCCTTATTGGCCACGGATTTTTTGCCCAGTTTTAAAGGGGCCGTCCTCATGATCGAGGACATTGATGAGCAAAATTACCGTCTGGATCGCCAGCTGACCATTTTATGGCTCTCCGGTAAACTCAAAGACATTGGCGGCCTGGTTTTTGGCGAATTTGTCAACTGCGGGCTTAAGGAAAACATCAAAAAATTACTGTTTTCCTTTACTCAGGAATGTTTGCCCAATATCCCGGTGGTTAAGGGGGCCCCCTTTGGTCACGGCAAATTCAACGGCCCCTGGTGGTATGGCGAAGAGGTCGAGCTGGTGGCCGAGGCCGGCGGGGCTGAGCTAAGGTTCTTGGACCGGTAACAAAAATAAAAAAAATTGGGGGCCATTGGCCCCCATTTTTTTTTGATTTTTTTTAGGTGGTGCTGAGTCGGGAAAAGTCAGCCACCAGTTCAAAAAGGCGGCTGGTTCTTTTCAAGAGGGCCACCCGGGCGTTTTTTAGATCCAGGTCCGGGTCATCGACCAGGATTTTTTCAAAAAACAGGTCCACCGGCGGCCTTAGGGTAATGATGCGATCGAGTAGTCCGGCGTAATCGCCCCGAGCTAAGTAATCCGGGGCTTGTTGTTCCACCTGGGTCACGGCCGTCATGAGATTTTTTTCAGCCTCTTGGGAGAGTAGTTCAGTCTTGACCGGGTTTTCTTCGCGGGGGCCGAATTTTTTTATGATGTTAACCACCCGTTTGAAGGTCTGGGCCAGATCTCGAAAACCCTCGCGTTTTTTGACCGCTTCCAGGGCCAGGGCCCGGCCCACCGAGGCCAGGGGATTGTCGCCGTATAAACTCAAAACCGCCTCGGCCCCGTCGCTGGAAACACCCAGGCCCAGGATGTGGCTTTTTAAGCGGGCCTTAAAAAAGTCCAGGGTCTCGGTCTTGACTTCCTTGGGCGGCCTTTTGACGATTGGGCCCAGGTTGACCAGGGCCTTATCGACATAGGCTTCCAGAGACCAGTTCCAGGAGCGGTCGATCATGATCAGCATGATGCCCAGGGCTTGGCGCCTTAGGCCAAAGGGATCGGCCGCCCCGGTGGGCAGTAAGCCAACCGAAAAGCAGCCCACGATGGTGTCGAGTTTGTCGGCCAGGCTCAAAATGGCTCCTGGCGCCGACTTGGGCAGGGCCCCGCCGGAGCGGGTGGGCAGGTAGTGTTCCTTGATGGCCTCGGCCACCTCCGGGGCTTCCCCATCGGCCAGGGCGTATTCCCGGCCCATGACCCCTTGGAGGGAGGGAAACTCACCGACCATGCCGGAGACCAGGTCGTTTTTGCAAAGATCGGCGGCCCGGCTGACCGTGTCGGAGTTTTCCGGGGCGTTTTGGGCGGCCAGGTCCAGGGCCAGGGCTTTAAAGCGCTGAACTTTTTCATGGGAAGTGCCCATGAGATGGTGAAAAACCACGTCCTTTAAGGCCTCGGAGCGATCGGCCAGCTTGACTTTTCGATCTTCGAGCCAATAAAAACGGGCGTCCTCGAGTCTGGCCCTTAGGACCCGTTCGTGGCCTTTTTTGACCACGTCCATGTTTTTGGCCTTGGTATTGTTGACGGCCACGAAATAGGGGGCTTGACGGCCCAGGCTATCGGTGATGGGAAAATAGCGCTGGTGTTCCTTCATGGCCGTTGAGGCCACGGCCAAAGGCAGATCCAAAAACTGGGAGTCGTAGTGGCCCAAAACGGCAAAGGGTTCTTCCAGGAGATTGGCCACCTCGTCAACCAGTTCTTCGTCGATGGTCACCTTAAGATCGCTATTGGCCTCCTCGGTTACCCGGGTGATTTCTTTGATGACTTGTTCCCGGCGGGCCTCAAAATCGACCAAAACGTGGGCCTCGGCCAAGCGCTCGGGGTATTCGTCGGGACCGGTGATGACCACCGGGCCGGGGTGCAGAAAACGGTGACCGTAGCTGACCTTGCCGGAGCGGATGCCGACAAAGGTCATGGGCAAGATCTCGCCCTTTAAGGCGGCCAAAAGCCAGTGCACTGGCCTGACGAACTGATAAGTGCCATCGCCCCAACGCATGACCTTGGGAAAGGGTAAACTCTCCAAGATCTGGGGGATGAGTTCGGACAGGATTTCTTGGCTGCTTCGGCCTTTTTTTGATTTTTTCACGGCCAGGTAAGGGCCTTTGGGGGTATTTTGGCTGTAGAGGTCGCTGACCGAAACGCCTTGTCCCTTGGCAAAACCCTGGGCGGCTTTGGTCGGGTTGCCGTTGGAATCAAAGGCGGCCGATAAAGGCGGTCCGATGATTTCTTCCTCAACGTCGGGCTGAAGCATCAGTAGGCCCCATAAGCCCACGGCCAGGCGCCGGGGACCGCCCCAGACCATGACCCGGTCAAAGGTCAGGCCCTCGGCGCTGAGGGCCTCGTTTAGGCCTTCTCGGATGTGAGTGGTGGCTGGCCCAAAGTAGCTGGCCGGGATTTCTTCCACGCCCAGCTCCAAAATAAAATCTCCCCGTGTCACAGGTTCACCTCCCAGCGGCCCAGAAGCGGATGACCCAGGTCCTCCCTTTGCTTGACGTACAAGGCGGCCACGTTTCTGGCCAGCTTCCTAACCCGGCCAATGAATCTGGTCCGCTCGGCCACGCTGATGGCCCCGCGGGAGTCCAGAAGATTGAAAGTGTGGGAGCATTTGAGGCAATAATCATAGCTGGGTAAGACCAGGCCAGCCTCGGCCAGTTTGTTTGATTCGCCTTCGTACAGGTCAAAGAGATTGAAAAGCATGGCGATGTCGGCCATTTCAAAATTAAATTTTGAGTACTCCACCTCGCCCATGTGATGGACGTCGCCGTAGCGGATTTGATTGTTCCAGTTAAGATCGTAGACGTTATCGACGCCCTGGAGATACATGGCCAAACGCTCAAGGCCGTAGGTGTATTCAACGGAAATGGGTTTTAGATCAAAGCCGCCCACCTGCTGAAAGTAGGTAAATTGGGTGACTTCCATGCCGTCCAACCAGACCTCCCAGCCGATGCCCCAGGCCCCCAGAGTTGGCGATTCCCAGTCGTCTTCGACAAAACGAATGTCGTGCTCCAAGGGATCGATACCCAGGGCCTTTAAACTCTCCAGATAAAGTTCTTGGGAGCGGGCCGGCGAGGGTTTGACGATGACTTGAAATTGATAGTAGTGCTGTAAGCGATTGGGATTTTCACCATAGCGGCCATCGGTGGGCCGTCTGGAGGGTTGAACGTAGGCCACCCGCCAGGGTTCCGGACCCAGGCTTCTAAGCGTGGTGGCCGGATGAAAAGTCCCGGCGCCGACTTCCAGGTCGTAGGGTTGATGGATCAGGCAATCTCTCTCAGACCAGAACCGCGTCAGCGCCTGGACCACCTCCTGGAAGGAGAAGGGGCTGGGCATATGATGATCTCCTAAAATCTTGGCCCAGTTACCTCAAGGCCACCGGGCGAAAAAAAGGCGTCAACCCCGCTCAAAATAAGGCCGCCTCCAAAAAGGCTTTACTTTTTGCTTGAAAGGGAAGGTTCACGCGAAATATGGGCGATACTTTGGCGGAAAGACAACCAAGAGCTTTGACAATTTTACCCAAAGCCAAAAAATTGTCAAATTTCTGAGCTAATTCTGAACAATCAAAGAGACTTCCAGGCGTCCGGCCCCCCAACCGGGCCTGGTCAAATTTGGCCCCATCGAGCCCCAGTCTGGGCTGGTCCAAAAACTCGAATAGCGGTGCCCTAGTCAAGGGCCCCGTAAACGGTCAAATTCGGCCCGTGACGGCTTTTTGGAAGCAAAATGGAGGTGAGGTAGGGGTGAAGGCTTGGAAGCGCTCTGTGGGGCTATTAGGGGCCTTTAAAGGCCAGGCGAGAAAAGGGGGCCCGAGGCGGCCCCAATGGTTAATTTATCAAGGTAAAAACCTTGACCCCGTTTTCCAGTTCTTGGCCCGGGGGTAGGGCGACTTGATCGATTGAGGGGCTCAGCGCTTTGGCGCTTTCCATGGGCCGGTCACTGACTTGGTCCAGGGCCTGGCTGGCCAGGTTTTGCCCGGAACTTAGGCCCAAGTCTTGGCCAACTTTTTTGGCCCCAGCCAAGGGATTGGCCCCGGCCAAGGGATTGGCCGCTTCCAGGTTGACCACAATGGCTTTGGGGCCGCTTGAGCCCACGATGGGGGCCGAGGCGCTTTTGATATTAAAGCTGTCTTGGGCTTTTTGGGGCGGGGCAATCTTTCTGACCAAAAGTTTTCCGGTGGCCAGTGGCTCCGACTTGGGCCCGGCTTCTTGGCCAGTTTCTTCCAGGGGCACGGCCGCTGGGGCCTTATTTAGGCTAGCCTCAAGATTAGCCTCACCAAGCTCGCTGGGGCCAAAGCTTAGGCCCACTTGGACCTGGCCGCCCAATCCGTCGCCCAGGCCCTCCAGGGCTGAGGCGCCGGCCTCCAGACGGGCCGCGGCCGTCCAGGGGTCCAGGCCAGGGTCCAGCCAGGGGACCGGCTCAAGGGCTTGCTGGTCAGCCTCGAATAGTTCCAGCTCATCAGGACCCTGGGCCCTGGGCCAGGCCTCGGTGGGGCCAGCTGAGTCATTAAGGGCCGTCCCAAGGGCTTCAAGCTTGGCCTGGGCCGCCTTAGCCAGCTGGCTTTTACCGGCCTCGAGGGCCTCGAGCTTGGCCTGGGCCGCCTCGGCCAGCCGGTTTGGCTTGGCTTCGAGGGCCTCAGACTGGGCCTGAATATCTTTGGCCTGATTATCCTGGGCCTGCGGCTCGGGGTCCAGGAGCTGGGCCTTGGATTGGGCCTTTTCCGGCTCACTGGCCTGGGCTTCCAGAGCCGGGGCATTGGGCTGTTGGGCCGTGGCCGTGGCCGCCTTAGGTAGGAGCGGGGGCTGAAAGTCGCGGTTAAGTTTGGCCAGGACCATGCGGCGCTGGGCCGAACGAATGGGCGGGAAATAGCGCCTGATGGAGGCGATGCCGGCGGGATTATTGAGGTTTAAGCGGTGGGTGCCGGCCCGGGCCGTGGACTGGTAGATCCAGACGTTAGATTGATCATCGGCCTGGATTAGACCGACGTGGTAGTAGGAAAGGCCGCCCTTAAAGCGCCGGTCTGGCTTGGAGATGGCGAAAAGGTAAAGGCCCTGGGGCAGGTTTTTGATGAGCTCGGGAAAGCCCGGGCCATTGATGTCCAGGCCCAGGCCCTCGGGCCGCCCGGCTGGGTTGGTTTGGTACTTGTCGCCTGGGGGGCTGGGCATCAGATCGCTTAGGTTGGCCCCGGAGAGATTCATCAAGATGTCCAGGCCATAGTCCCAATCCAGGCCCAGTTCTGAGTCTGGCCCGGAATCATGGTCTCGATCGTAAACGGCTTGGGCCAGGGAGAGGTTTTGGCCGGTCAGGTGTCTAACGGCCTCCAGCAAAAAGCCGCTGCAATTAAA
The DNA here is from genome assembly GCA_031278835.1 of Deltaproteobacteria bacterium. Classification (GTDB taxonomy): domain Bacteria; phylum Desulfobacterota; class Desulfarculia; order Adiutricales; family Adiutricaceae; genus JAIRNQ01. The sequence goes on along the minus strand of JAITJP010000400.1, from coordinate 2,833 downwards.
GCCAGCCCCCTTTAGGACTTTTTCCGGATGGTTCCAGGTGGCCCAGTTGCCCTCATCGGTAACCACGCCGTCCACCCTAAAAGGCACGCCAATAAAGGCCCTTAGAATCTCGTCAGCCCCGGCCCCCTCTGGATAGGCCTTAACCCCGCTGGGCAGGGGCACCAAGGCCCTCGAGGCGGCTTGATTGGCGGCCTGGGGCCCGGTGGCCGCGACCGCCTCGTGGCTCTCAGCCCAGCTTTGACTTTGGCCTAGGCTTAAGGCGAAAATCATTATGATTATAAAGAACTGGGCCGCTTTTTTTGTCATTTTATGTTACGCGTGAGCGATCGTCCGATCATCGTTGGGTAATTGACTGTCGGAGTCGTCATCCTCCAAATTTTTTGAGACTTTTTTAGTCACTTTGGTTTTGGCGCCCTTACGGAGTTTACCTTCTTCCGCTTTAGGCTTTCTCTCTTTCTTATCGGTTATTGGCGTTTGGACTTGAGGATTGGGTTCCGTACAGAACTCAGAGAAGTACGGATGGTGCATCCAGTATAAAATACGTGCGCAGTTTGGGCAAGTTAATAATTTGTCATTCTTTTGCAGTTCGTTGTAAAGCTGAGGCGGTATACTTAGGCGGCAGACCCGGCACATGCCCTGGACCACCGGCGAGAGGGCTTGGCCGTCGCGGTTTTGGGCAATGGTCTTGTAACGTGAGAGCATGGCCGGCGGGATGGTCGGGAGAAGAACTTCTCGCTTAGCCAGGGCCAGGGCTTCCTGCTGGCCGCTCTGGCTCAGGGTCAGTTGGATGGCCGCTTCCTTTTCGGCGAAAAGCTTACTTTCTTCCTCGATCTCGGCCTCCAGGGGCGGCAGCTGGGCTTGCAGTTTTTCGGCCTCGGCCATCAAGACCAAGAGCTCGTCTTCCTTGGCGGCCAAGCCGGCGGCGATCAGGTCGGCTTCTTTCATGATGGCCCGGTACTCGTTGTTGCTGCGGGTTTTTTTCTGCCGGCCCTGGTTGGTGGTTTTACGAAGGCTTAGTTCTTCGATTTGGCCTTCCAGTTCGAGGCGTCCGGCCGAGTTGGCCGCCACTTTTTCGTCCAAAAGGGCTTTTTCGGCTTCCAGGGCGGTCAGCCTTTCCCGAACGGTCTGAATTTTGTTGGGACCGTCCTCGGCGTTTTGCCGACAGGTTCTGATTTTGTTGTCTAAGTCTTGAAGGGTGATTAGTTTTAAGAGATTATCCTGCACGAGAGACTCCAATGGGCTAGTATTCTTAGAGCTTATGGCGAATGGGCGGCCGTTCGTCAATCATGACAAACTCAACCTGGCCATAAGGAAGGGAGGCTTGTTTAATCAAATGAGCTAAATGAAGAAGGGAGGGGTATTCGGATTCAAAATGACCGGCCAGAAAAACGGGCATTTCCAGGTCTTGGGCCAAGAGGGCCTGGTGATGGTTGATTTCCCCGGTGACCAAGAGATCGGCCCCGGCTTTTTTGGCCATTTGGATAAAATCTCCCCCGGAGCCTGGTAAGGTGGCCACCTTAACCACCTTGCCGGGCTGGGTTTTTCCGGCCCAACGGCCCTGGGTTTTGATCTTGTCGTTTAGAAAATCATGTAACTCTTGGCCGCTCCGGGCTGGCTGCCAACGGCCCATGGCCCCAAAACCGTCCACGGTAGTGGTTAGGCCATAAAATTCAAAAGCCGGCTCCTGGTAAGGATGCGCGGCTTTGACTGCTTTGGCTACTTGGTCTCTGATTTGGGCGGGCAGGACCATTTCCAGGCGAAATTCTTCGGCGGTTTCGTCTTGCCCCGGAGCGCCTATGAAAGGTTTTCCGTCCAAGGGTACTTTAAAACCGCCTTGGCCCGGTGCCTTAAAGAAACACGCTTCGTATTTCCCTATGGTTCCGGCCCCGGCGGCCGCGGCCGCCGCCCTGATTTTGGCCTCATAACCCTGGGGAACGAAAACCACCAGCTTGAGAAAACTTCGAACTCCCGTGGCCAGGGGCCTAATCTCAATAAGTTCCATGACCTGGGCCAATCGCTTAGCCACGTCGACCATGTCCCAGTTGGTATGGGCCGAGAGCACGGCCAGGTCATTGGCCAGGGCAAGAAAGGCTGGTTTGGTCAGGGGGTCAGAAGAGAGGAGGCGTTTGATGGGTTTGAAAATCAGCGGGTGGTGGGTAATCAGCAGTTGGGCTTTGGCGGCTACGGCTTTTTTGATGGTGTCCAGACTCGCGTCTAAGGCCAGGGCCACCCGTTTTACCCTGGCCTCCGGGTCGCCGACTTGAAGCCCGGAATTGTCCCAGGGTTCGGCCAGGTCCAGCGGGGCCAGGGACTCAATTATGTCAACAAAATCCCTAACCAGCATGGAAATAACCTCTTAAGCGATTATTATTGTCCAAACTAAAATGAAAGAACAATTTTCCAACCCATGTTTCTATTTATTTTTTAGGAAACCAAAAAAATCGCCAAAACCGGCTCAAATTCACTTTTTTCGATTCCCTTTTGCCTTTACCAAAGCTTCTTTTTACTAACCTTTAGGAGAAAAATCTCCTAAACATTACGAAAATTTGATAAAAACAAAAAACTAAACCCCTTGGTTGACAAGGGGCGGACGAGTCATTCTTACTTTTTGTCTGGTCCCCTAAGTTATCTGATGGTGGGCTCACCAGGACTTGAACCTGGAACCTACCGGTTATGAGCCGGTGGCTCTGCCATTGAGCTATGAGCCCCAATCTTAAGGGGATGACCTAGGGTAAGAATTTCTCACCCGGGAATTTTCCGGCCCCAGAGGGCGGCTTTCAAATTCTTTGCTTTTATATCACAATTGTGGTTTTAATTTCAACGTCCCTGGCCG
>JAITJP010000392.1 GCA_031278835.1 Deltaproteobacteria bacterium | reverse complement strand
ATAAATCTAATAAAAATATAATTAGGTAAGAATAGACTATTTTAATTGCGATAAAAGCATTTTTAGTGGTTATTTTTAGGTCAAATGGGATGCCGAGGGCGATATGGCTTGAAAAATTTAGCCTGGTCAAAATTATGACTAAAAGCTAAGGGAGCGGCTGAAAAAGGGTTTTTCAACATGACTAAACATGACGAAAAATAAGTTGACATGACGAAATAGTTCAATTATGATCTGTTTCGTTATATTTTGCCTGATAACCCCTATGGACTTTCTCCTTCATCGCGTCTGGGTTGAAGGTGAGAGGCCCCTCCTTTTACCAATCAGCGATTAAAGTGAACTGGTTATTTTCGCCATTTGAATTTGGCGAAAATAACCAGTTATATTGGTGACTTTTTAACCGTCGGCGGCGAAAAATAACGTCTCAGGCGATGTGGAAAAGGGCGAAGCGAGTAACTTCGGCTAAATCCAGATAGAAATTTTTGTGAGGAACTTATGTGGATTACTCTGACATCCATTGGGAGTAGGCTAGGCTGGCTTTTGGTTTTAAGCCTGGTCTTATCTTTTCCCGCTTTTGCCGCCCCAAAGGGAGGCACCGTGGTTAGCGGCGCGGCCGATATTAGCCAAATCGGAAGCGTCACTGACATTAACCAGGCCAGCCAAAAGGCCGTCATTAATTGGCAAGGCTTTTCCATCGAAGGTCACGAGACGGTCAATTTCAATCAGCCCTCGGCCTCGGCCATGGCTTTAAATAGGGTCATCGGTAACGAGAGAAGCGTAATCGATGGGGCTTTAAAGGCCAATGGGCAGGTTTTTATAGTTAATTCCAATGGCCTCCTTTTCGGTAAAGGGGCCAGCGTAAACGCTGGAGGTCTGGTAGCCACGACTTTGGATATCTCCGACCAAGATTTTAATAATGACAAATTTTCCTTTAAGGCCCAAAAGTCAGGTGGGGAAGTCGTCAACAAGGGTAACCTCACGGCCGCTGAAAACGGGTATGTGGCCTTGATGGGCGAAAAGGTCATTAACGAAGGTGTCATAGTGGCCGAGCGGGGCACGGTCTCCTTAAACGGCGCCAAAAAAACTACCCTCAATTTTAACGGTGACTCCCTGGTTAACGTGAGTTTGGACGAGGGGGCGCTTGAGGCTTTGGTGGAAAGTAAAAAGGCCATCGTGGCCGATGGTGGCCGGGTCATCCTCACGGCCAAGGCCGCCGATGAAGTCGTCGCTTCGCAGGTCAATACTGATGGCATAATTGAGGCCAAGACCTTGGGTGAACTGACCGGTAGTGTCGAGGTCTACGCCCACGGGGGCACGGCCAAAATAGCCGGAAAATTGGACGCCTCGGCTCCGTCTGGGGGTGACGGCGGTTTTATCGAGACCAGTGGGGACCAGGTCGTCGTAGCCGACGAGGCGGTGGTCACCACCAAATCTGAGAAAGGCAAATCCGGGACCTGGCTTATTGATCCCAAGGACTACACCATCGCCGCCTCGGGCGGTGACATGACCGGGCAGACCTTAAGCAATAATCTGAAAAATAATGGGCAAGTTAAAATCGAATCCACCAAGGGCCAGAAAAATGGCCATGGTGACATAAACGTAAATGATGAAGTGAGTTGGGATACGAACTCAAGCTTGACCCTTACGGCCGAAGGTAATGTCAACATCAATAAGGCCATCAATATCAATGGTTCCGGAACTTTGATCCTGCTTCCCGGCCCGAACGGGGACTATAACATTCTCACTCCCGCCAGCTACAGCGGGGCTGAAACTGGCCCCGACGGCTATCCTGTCGCCAGGGTGGATACCAGTGGCGGCCTTTACGGGAGCGTCAACTTTAATGGAACTGGTGGAGCCCTGTATATCGGCGGCACGACCGACCAATACAAATATGTGCTTATAAAGGATCTCGCGGGATTGCAAGCGATAAATAACGCCACAGGAAATTACGCCCTCGCTAAAAATCTAGATCTGTCGGACAAGACCTTCACCACGGCCGTAGTGAGTACATTGGCGGAGGGGAACGTTTTTACCGGACTAGGGCATACCATCAGTAATTTAAAGATTTCCGCGTCAAGCGGAAACGTAGGCCTTATTGGCTTTTCCATGGCGGGCACAATGATCCGTGATATCGGGATCGTCAATCCAAATATTGTCACCACTTCCACTACCCAGGTCGGCGCGCTTGTGGGGTTTAACATTAGCGATATCAAAAACGCTTACGTTGAAGGCGGCTCGGTAACGGGAAGAAGGAGAGTTGGCGGTCTTTTAGGCTATGCTTTAAGTGACGGCACCCCTCTTAGCATCGTCGACGTTTTTTCAACAGCCAACATAAAGGGTGAATATCAGGTAGGTGGACTAATCGGTTATCTGCTAGGGAGCAATAATGCGTTAGGCAACAATACTGTCAGGCGTGCCCATGCCACCGGTTCTGTTACTTTTTCACTCGCGACATCCTCCGGCAGCTCGGTCGGACAGTTGGGTGGTTTGATAGGTAATACCGCCGGAGGTACTATCATAATGAGTTCTTATGCGACCGGCGCGGTTAAAGCTGAGGTTTCTTCTGGTTTAGTCCGAAATTTAGGCGGATTGTTAGGCTACGTAACTATTAGAAAAACCGCTTATTCCACAGGCACTACTATCGAAAATTCTTTCGCGACCGGTGACGTAATTGCTGGAGACCACGTAGGTGGTCTGATAGGTTACTTTAACGCAATGGGTAATACTGATTTCGGCGATTCTTTTTTGACTCTAACAAATTCATACGCCACAGGTAAAGTGACTGGGACTGGTATTGGCAGTGCCACCGGTAGCTTCGCTGGCGGCCTTATTGGCTATGCGGAACTCTCGTGGTATGCGGATGTGAACTTGTCAAACGTTTACGCCACAGGGGATGTCGAGGCGAAAGGTGGTTACATCGGAGGTTTGATTGGCTACGCTAGTGGCGACATTGATTCCACTCTCACCATTAGTCAGGCCTACGCCTCAGGCAACGTGACGAGTATCTTGGAAACCGCGGGCCCTGAATCTAACGCGGGTGGTCTGGTCGGCGTCATTAAAGATGGAACCATCGAGTATTCCTACGCCACTGGAAACGTCACGGCAACAGGCCCAAGTCAAGGTTTTACCGCCGGAGGGTTGGTGGGATTGATGACGGCTAACACAGCCATAAAAGGGTCATACGCCACCGGAAACGTAAGCGCCAAAAATAGAGCTGGAGGATTAGTTGGTGGAAGTTTTAACCAAAACTTAATAAGCGATTCTTATGCCACAGGCATAGCCACGCTTGTAGACCCAACTTCCGTCGCTACCAATGGCGTTGGGGGTTTGTTGGGTTCCGCTTTTGACAGTAGTAGCGATACGCAAATTGTGAACAGTTATTGGAATGAGGCCAATGAGGTCGGTTATAACGTCTTGGCTTCAGGCAAATTGACCGTCACGGAATCCGGTGGGATGGCCGCTGACCAGTTAGGCGACTCCGGAATCCTTCAAGGCATCGTTAACGGCAGAACCCCGACTGAGGTAATTAACGCCCGAGCCGCCGCCAGGGTGGAGACCATAGTTAGGGTGGCCGCCGTGGCCGATAAGGAACAACTCATTGGCAACCAGATGGCGCGGTCAGGGGCTCCGGAGGTGAACTTGGCCAATACCGAGTCAGTGTCTCTGGAAACGGCCATCGCTGGCTATCCTGACCAGTTCGGAACCTACGCCGGGACGGGTAACTCGGGACCCTCCTATAGCGCCAGCATCCAAAGCGTGACCGCCGACGGGGTGACTTATTTTGTGGACGAAGAAAACGAGGATTCTGAGCAATAGGCCCAGGAGCTCGTTTTGGCGAATTGTTGAGAACAAAGCCGCCCAGCAATTAGAGCCTCGGGCGGCTTTTCCTTTTATTAAGGATACTCCCCGTTCAGCTCTACCTTTCATCAAATTCTCATAAACCACATTTAAAGTTAAAATAGTTAAGGAAAATTCCAGTGGGAAATTTCTAATAATTTTCATATTTCAAAATCATAACCCAAAATAGTCAAGGATAATCCCATGCGACTACGTTTATTTATAATATGCGCGCTCAGTTGTCTCCTGGCCCTTAGCTTTCTCTTTGACTTGAGAGAGGCCCTGGCCCAGGCTCCCAACCTGCCCAACCTTCCCGACAGCGGCTCGATCATGCGAGACACTAGGGAGAGCCGACCCACGCCGCCCCCTAGGCGCCAGGAGCCAGAAATTGACCAGGGGAGCGGCCCTGGCACGGAAATGGACCTCACCGCCACGGAAACCATTTTTGTCAGAGATTTTCGGGTCGAGGAGGCCGTCTTCGTTAGTGAAAGCGATATCCAGGAGGTCTTGGCCCCCTACAAAGGCCGTGATTTAACCATGGCCCAGATTCAGGAGGCCGTGGCTAAGGTGACCGAACTTTATCGGCGGGCCGGTTACCCGGTGGCCAGGGCCTATCTGCCAAGGCAGACCATCGAAAATGGGCTCATAGTCATTCGGGTGCTGATCGGCGTTTATGGTTCCACCGGTCTTGAGAATAACTCCCGGGTTCGCGATTTTCTGATAGCCTCGACCATTAGGTCCAATCTGGAGCCGGGGCAACCGGTGCGCCATAAGGATTTGGAACGGGCCGTGCTTTTAATTGGCGACATGCCCGGCGCCTTACTGCCCACCCTTAACATGGGCCCGGGTAAGGAGCAGGGCACGACCGATTTTTTCCTTCAAGTGCCCAGAGGTAAACGGATTGGGGCCTATTTTTCATTGGACAACATGGGTTCCAGGTATACCGGGCGCTGGCGCTTGGGGGCTGGGCTGGAGGTTAATTCGCCTTTGGGCTTGGCCGATAGGCTTACGGTTTATGGCTTAACCACGGACAGCTCTAATTTGATGAGCCTGGCGGCTTATTACGCCTTTCCCCTAGGGGCTAGTGGCCTTAGGCTCGAAGTGGGTTATTCTCACGTGGCCTATAGGCTGGCTGAGGAGTTTGAAATCCTTGAGGCCTCGGGCTGGGCCGATACCTTGGAGGCCAAGCTAAGCTATCCCTTGATACGATCGGCTGCCCATAATCTCTATGTCAGCCTTGGCTTTGCCCATAAAGTTACCCACGACCAATACCGGGCCGTGGACTTTTCTGAGAAAAGCCTAAGTAACCTGGGAAACTTTCAAATTAGGTATGAGGCCTGGCTCCAGGTGTTTGGCCGGCCCTTGTACGCCTCGGCCGGGGCCGGTCTGGTTTTTGGTACTTTTCGGATCCCCGAGGAGCAAAAAGCCTTTGCCCGTGGGGCGGATGGCGGCTTTAGCTACCTAAACTTTGATTTTCTGGCCAATCTGGCCATAACCGATGATTTCTATTTTATTTTAACGGCCTCGGCTCAGCAGTCCTTGGGCCAAAACCTCGATTCCAGTGAACAGTTTAATGTCACCGGACCCAACGGGGTTAAGGCTTACCGTGAAGCCATTAGCGGCGACAATGGTTACCTGGTCGGGGCGGAATTCCGCCACCGGCTGCCCTGGTTTGGCCATAGAGAGCTGGACCATTTTCTGGGCGTTTTTGGCGATATTGGCGGCTGGTCTTACCAAAGGGCGCCCTTTCCCGAAAAACACCGGGACACCCTTTCGGACATCGGTCTAAGCTATACCTTAGCCTTTGGCCCGGTTGGCCTACAGGCTCGCTTGGCTCAGAGCCTGGGCCGCTATCCCTCTGAGCTTAGACCAGAAAAAAGAACCCTGGGCACCGTCTTGGTGACGGTTGCCTTCTAAAAATACGGAGAAAAGCATGGAGTGGCTTGATGGCTTGGTGGATTACGGGGTAATCGGGCTTTTGGCCCTGATGAGTGTGGTAACCTTGGGCATTAGTCTGGAGCGCTGGTTTTTTTATCGCGGGGTCAAGCTGGCCTTAGTCGAGGACAAACGGGTTTTGGAACTGGAATTAAGCGGCCGGCTTCACGTTTTGGCCTCCATAGCCGGAAACGCCCCCTATCTGGGGCTTTTGGGCACGGTCCTGGGTATCATGTTGACTTTTTACCGCATGGGCCTGGACGCTTCCTTGGACACCGGCAAGATCATGATTGGCCTGGCCTTGGCTCTCAAGGCCACGGCCGCCGGTCTGGTGGTGGCCTTGGTCACGGTCACCCTTTACAACTACCTGCTTCGCCGGGTGAGGGTCTTGACGCTCAGGTGGGAGATCGAACATGGAAGACAAACCCATTGACAGTCTGAACATGATCCCCTTCATAGACATCATGCTGGTGCTTTTGACCATAGTGCTGACCACCTCTAGCTTTATCGCCCAAGGCCGCATCCCCATTCGCCTGCCCCAGGCCGCCCCGGACCAAGAACCGGATCTGGCCTTGGTCCAAATAATCGAGCTAGACGGTCAGGGGACCATCTATCATGAGGGCGGGGAGTTGAGCCTTGAGGCTTTAAAGGGGCGTCTATCCGGGCTTAGTAAAGACACGGCTTTTATCATTCGGGCCGACAAGACGGTCAGGTTACAAAAATTCGTGGACGTGGCCGACGCTTTAAGGCAACTTAATTTCAGCCGGGTGGCCGTGAGGACGGAAACTTTGACCAGGCCCAGGGGTGATGAAGAGCCATGACCAGCCGGCCGCCTTTGGAAAAATGCCCAAAACCGTAAGCCAAAGCCGGCTGGGCTTGGGAGCGTGTTTGCTGGCCTCCCTTTTAAGCCACGCCGCCCTTTTAGGCCTGTGGTTGGCCACGGGTCTTTTATGGGCCCTCTCGGGATCGGCTGCCCCGGGCCAGCAAAGCCTGCGCTTGGATCTCTATGGCCTTATAAGCGATCGCCAGCTTGAGGAGATTGCCGCCGAGCCGGGGCCCCTTGAGCCGGAGCCAGAAGCCCTAGTCGAGCCGGAAGCCGTCCCGATCGCCGAACTGGAGCCCATCCCGGAGCCGGTGGTTATTCCAGAAGCTGAGGCCATTATTGAGCCCAATCCCGAGCCCCAAGCCAAGCCTAAGATGGCCCCTCGTCCCCAAACGGCTCCCAGGCCTCAGAGGGCCCCCCAGGCCGGGCAAACCGTCAGCCATCGAGAGGTCGAGGCCAGCCTGACTCGCCGTTACGTCTCGGATCTAAGCCGAAAGATCCGGGCCCGGCTAATCTATCCAGCCCAAGCCAAGTCCCAAGGCATGACCGGAGTGGTCACGGTCAGTTTTATGGTCACCGAAAGCGGCGGCCTGCGCTCTGGCAGCGAATCGATTCGCTCCGGCAGCGGTTACCGGGAACTCGACGAGGCCGCCTTAAAAGCCGTCCGGGCGGCCGCTCCCTTTCCCAAGCCGCCCAAGGCCATGGTCATAACCCTTTCGGTTAATTTCAAAGAAAAGGCCCGAGGCGGCTAAAGCTAAAATTAAGCCTTGAGTCTTAGGGCTCAAGGCTTAATTTTGCTTGATTTTTAGGCCGCCCAGAGCTGACCGGGGGCCTTGGGCCAAAATGGCCTAGCTCAGAGCCTTTTAAAAATGGCCAATAAAGGCCCAAAATAGGCCCAGCCTGGCCGGCCGGGCCGGGTTGGGTAAATTTATAGGGCCCTAAGCTTAGAAAGGCTCCCAGGGGCCTTGGTGGCCGTTTAAAGGCCAAGTGGTTTTTGGGCCTTTGGGCCAGCGGCCAGGGGGCCAGGGCCGGGGGCCTTTGGGCCAGCGGCCAGGGGGAATTTTTGGTTTTTTTTTGGGGGGGCCATTAGGCCAGAAGAAAGCCGGGGTTAGGCTTTAAAAATATTAAGCCTAGCCAGGCTTATTAAAAATACAGGGGAGGGGTATTGAAGTCAAAGGCGCCTGGACCAATGAAAAAAAAGAAATCTATGGCAAGTATATAATGTTTAAAAAAGTAATTTTAGTTTTAAATTAAAATAAAACTACCTTTTAATATTGTTTACAGCGGAACCGTATTTAATTTTAGTTATCCACTTGTAAATATCGTTTTTGCTCCAGACCTTTCTTTTAAAAGCCGGGCCCAAGGAGATCGGTTTTGGGAATTGCAAATCTTCTTTGACTAACCTATAAACCGTGGTAACGGAAACACCGATCATCGAAGCCACTTCTCTGGTTCTAATGAGGGTATCTTTTTCTAATGATCCCATATTGGCTCTCCATATAAATTCGAAAAATAATATTTTCGTTTTATGACGAGAAAATTAAGTTATATCAGTATAAATAAAAGAATTTTATATTAGTTTATTAGACTTATACTGATATAATTTAATATAACAGCTATACTTAAGGGTTTGACGGGTAAGATAAGTCAAGAGTTTTTTGGTAGAATTAGGCTATTTTTGAAAAAGGCCAAAAAAATTTTGAGCCTTTCGAATTTTAAGCTAAGACCTTTTATAGGAAAGGCTTTTCCCGTCAGAAGTGAATTCTTGACCGCGAGCCGATAAATTAAAGTCAAGCCAGACAAGAATAAAAATTAGGGAACGCGATTGCAAAATTTTTTTCTGGATTGCGTTTGAAAAGAATAGTTTTATTATTTTAATAAGAAACGCCAATAAACGCAACAAAAATTTTTAGTCTTCTATCCAAGCCCGGCCCTCTCACTAAGTTGACCCTAAATGGTCAAGTTGACCCAAGCTAAGCTGGCTCGGTGCCCATTAATTTTTTAGCCCAAGCCTAAAGGCTAGGGCTAAAAAATTAGCCGGCGATTGAAACTTCAGGCCAAGGAGTTTAATATTTAAGGGTTGGCTTTGCTTTTTAGAAAAAAAACCAAAGCCCAGTTTTGGGATTTGGCCGGTTTTTTTTATTTTTAAAGTTTGAGCTTAAGGAAGACCAAGATGTCAAAGCAAGCGGAATTGATTTTAGCCATGACCGAGCATGAACGTCAGGTGCCGGGCCGGGTGGGTCATTTTCTTAAAGTTCATGGCCACGCCAAAGCCATCGGGGAAGCCGAGGGTTTATCGGAAAAGGCCCTTTTGACTTTGGAGCTGGCCGCCTTGGTCCATGACATTGGCATCAAGCCAAGTTTGGAAAAATACGGCAACAGCGGAGGCAAAAATCAAGAGCGCGAGGGCGGGCCCTTGGCCAGGGCCCTACTTGAAAAGCTGGGCTTTTCCGAGGAGATCGTCAGCCGGGTGGTTTTTTTGGTGGAACACCATCACAGCTATGAAGGCGTGGACGGCCCCGATTACCAGATCTTATTGGAGGCCGATTTTTTGGTCAACATGCTCGAGGAAGGCATGTCCCAGTCGGCCATTAGGTCGGCCTATGGCCAGGTTTTTAAAACCAAGACCGGCAAAAAATTTTGCCAATTGATGTATTTGGATGAATAGATTTAGGCCTGTGCCTAGATGATTGGAAATTATTCAAAGCCTAAACTTACCCCGGGCTTAAGTTTGGCTTTTGATTGGGCCTGGGTGAGAGTTTATGGATCCTAAAAAATTTAAACTATTTGACCTGAGTTTGTCTATCTACCACGGTTGTCCGGCCTATCCCAAGCTGGGAACGCCTAACCTGGTAAGGACTTGTTACCGCAATCGGGAGGGTTTTAACGCCGAAAAACTGGACATCAGCACTCACCTTTGCACCCACGTCGATACGCCGGAGCATTTTTATGACGACAGCGGGGACGGGGTCACTTTGCCCCTGGAGCGTTTTTGGGGCCCGGCGGCCATTTTGGACTTACGGGGCCAGGTGGTGGCCGATCAGGCCATTGGTCTGGAGCTGCTTAGGCCCTTTGACCATTTGATTGAAGCGGGCGATTTTGCCCTGATTAATACTGGCTGGAATAAAAAGCGGGGTTTTTCGGTTGAGTATATGAGAAAGTGGCCTTACCTCGATGGCCCGGCCGCTGAATATTTTCGCGGCAAAGGGGTCAAGGCCGTGGGCATAGACAGTATCAGTCTGGGCGGCTACGGCAGTAAAGAAAAAGCCCAGCCCTGTCATGAAATTTTACTGGGGGCCGGTATTCTCATAATCGAGGAAGTTTTTTTTCCCGATGAGATCATGGACGGTAAAAAGCGCCTGGTTTCCGCTTTTCCCCTAAAGATCCTTAAGGGCTCGGCCTCGCCCATTAGGTTAGTGGCCTACGAGGAAATTTGAGCGGCCCATCAAGGGCTAAAGCCAGTTGGCCCTTATCCAGGGTAACTAATAAATGGTAACTAGCCAGGAAAATCAAAGGCCCCTGGAGGGGCGTTTTTTTTCGGCCATGACCCGGCTGTGCCCGTTGTGGCCCGGGGGGCGCTATTTGTGCGCCTATTCCGGCGGCGGTGATTCCACGGCCCTATTGGCCTTACTAAGGGCTTTTTTGCCGCCTGAGCGGCTTTTGGCCGCCCACTTGGACCATGCCTTAAGGGAGAGCTCGGGCCGGGAAGCCAGCTTGGCCGCCCGGGTGGCCCAGGGCCTGGGATTAAGGTGTTTGGTGGCCAAGGTGGAGGTGGACAAGCTGGCCCGGCAGCGGGGCAAGGGCTTGGAGGAAGCGGCCAGGTTTGCCCGCTATGAGTTTTTAATGAAGGTCATGGATGACTGGGGCGGCGATTACTTGGTCACGGCCCATCAGGCCGAGGATCAGGTGGAAACGGTCATCATGAAACTGGCCCGGGGGGCCGGGCCGGGGGCCTTGGTCGGTATCGAGGCCCAGGGCGGCTTTGGGACCGGGTCAAAAAAAAGAGGGCTGGCCCGGCCCTTACTTGGGGAAAGTAAGCAAGAACTTAGGGCCTACGCCCAGCTTAAGGGCCTGGAATTTGTCAGCGACCCCTCCAACCAAGACGAGCGCTTTGGCCGAAATTTGGTCAGAAATACCATCTTGCCCATTTTGGGGCGCTTAAACCAAAGCTATTTGACGGCCTTTGGCCGGGCGGCCGAGATCGCCACGGCCGAGGAGGAGTTTTGGCAAGAGCGTCTAAGCCAATTGGAAGAAAAGCTGGATCATCGCTCCGATCGGGGCTGGTATGGGCTTAGGGCGGCCGGCTTAGGCCAGCTTAGTTTGGCCGAAAGGCGCCGGCTCTTGGGGCGCCTGATGCGCAAAGTTAAATTAAACAAAGCCGGGGGCGGGGAGGGCGTCTCCTTTTTGGGCGTGGAAAAGGCTTTGGCTTTTTTGGAAAAGCCCGGGGCCGGGGGCCTGGATCTGCCCGGGGGCCGTAGGGTTGAAATTAGGGGCCTTTTCGTTTATATTGGGCCCAGCTCAAGAAACCAAAGCTAGCCCTGGCCGGCTTAGCTTAGTTTTTTGGCTTTTTGGCTTGCCAAGAAAAAAAATATTTTTTTTAGCTTTTTGCTGACCAAGAAAAAATTTTTAAATTTTTTCTTGACAAGGCCTTTAAAAGAATGTTATAAAGTCTGAATCCGCAAAGGCGGTCCTTTTCAAGCAACCGAGTGAACCCGACGCTGGGCCAAATAAACGGCATGTGGAGCGGACAGGGCGAAAAACTTGGAGGATCGCGGGCAAAGGTGGCTAAGGGTCAAATTTATTTTTGAGCCAGTTGACCATCAAACCTTCACGGGTGTACCCGAACCAAAGCCATTTTGAATGGCTTTCCTTGTCTGGTCATTTGAGACAAGGGGCAGAGTTTAGGGTGTTAAGGCCCGGTGAAGGTATTTTTGTCGCCTTTTTTCCGGAAAAGGGTTTTTTTTTGGTTTTTTTTAAAATTTTTTTTCTCCCGAGGCGCTTTTTTTTTAAGGGCCTGGGAGGGAGAGATTGGCCCCAGGGCCGCGCTTTTAAAAAATAGGCCAATAAACGGTCCATGGTAAAAAATTAGGAATTTAGGATTGGGGTTAGGCTCTCGGGCCTAGCCCGAGAAGGCGGCCGGAGCAGGGCCGCGGCCAATATTCGCCAAGGTGGTAAGATGCCGACCATAAATCAGCTCATTCGCATCGGTCGTAAGGCCCAGGTTAAAAAGAACACCGTGCCAGCCCTTAAGGGTTGCCCCCAAAAGCGCGGCGTTTGCATCAGGGTCTACACGGCCACGCCCAAAAAGCCCAACTCGGCTTTGCGCAAGGTGGCCCGCGTGCGTTTGACCAACTCCATGGAAGTTACCAGCTATATCCCCGGCGAGGGGCACAATCTTCAAGAGCACTCGGTGGTCATGATTCGGGGAGGCCGGGTCAAGGACTTGCCGGGCGTGCGTTACCACATCATCAGGGGTACGCTTGACTCCATCGGGGTCCAAAAGCGCCGTCAGGGCCGCAGTAAGTACGGGGCCAAACGGCCCAAGTAAGCTTTGGGTCCAAGCCAAACCGGTTTTTTTTAAGCCGGCCCGCTGAGGGCCGCTTTTGAAAAGACAGAGCTTTTGATTATTAAAACAACCGCTTTAAAAACGGTTGGGAGAGCCAAAAAGAGGATTTTTAGATGCCCAGGCGTAGAGAGGTTACCAAGAGAGGGACCATCCCCGACACCAAGTATGGCAATAAGACCGTGGCCAGGTTCATCAATAAACTTTTGAAGCGGGGTAAGAAAAGCGCCGCCGAGAAGATTTTTTACGGGGCCATCGATATCATCGCCGAACGGACCAAGGAAGATCCCATTAAGATCTTTGAAAAGGCCGTTGACTCGGTTAGGCCGGCCCTTGAGGTTAAAAGCCGCCGGGTT
Source organism: Deltaproteobacteria bacterium (assembly GCA_031278835.1). Lineage (GTDB taxonomy): Bacteria > Desulfobacterota > Desulfarculia > Adiutricales > Adiutricaceae > JAIRNQ01. Next base: position 2,868 of record JAITJP010000392.1, on the reverse strand, counting down.
GGCGGTTCCACCTACCAGGTGCCCATGGATATCAGGCCCGAGAGAAGGGGAGCCCTTTCCATCAGGTGGCTGATCACCTATGCCAAAAATAGGGGCGAAAAAGGCATGATGGCCAAGCTGGCCGGCGAGATCATGGACGCCGCCCAGGGCCGCGGCTCGGCCGTAAAAAAACGCGAGGACACTCACCGCATGGCCGAGGCCAACAAGGCCTTTTCCCACTATCGCTGGTAAGCTCTAGCCCGGCCAAATGGCCAAGTAGGCCTCGGAGCCTGGTGGTTTTGCTGGTCACCAATAACCAGGGCTGGCCAAGGCATTTGGCCTTTAAAAAAAAATCGGCTCTTTGAAAAATGATTTTTTTGGCCCAAAAAAAATTATTTTTAATTTTTTTTTGAGGCTGGACAGGCCCGACAGGTTATGGGCTGGGCTTTTTGTGGCCCGGGTTGGACAATAATCAGGTTATGGGCTGGGCCTTTTGTGGCCCGGGTTTGACAATATTGAGGTTATGGGCTGGGTTTTTTGGGACCCAGGTTTTAAATTGGAAGGATTAAATTGGCCCGTCAGGTAAGCATAGCCAAAACGCGTAACATTGGCATTATAGCCCATATAGACGCCGGCAAGACCACCACTTCCGAGAGGATCCTTTTTTACACGGGCGTCTCCCAGAAGATTGGCGAGGTCCATGACGGCCAAGCCACCATGGACTGGATGGCCCAGGAGCAAGAGCGGGGCATCACCATCACCTCGGCGGCCACCACTTGTTTTTGGCGCAAGCACCGCATCAATTTAATCGATACGCCCGGACACGTGGATTTTACCATTGAGGTGGAAAGAAGTTTGAGGGTTTTAGACGGGGTGGTGGCCGTTTTTTGCGCCGTGGGCTGCGTTCAGCCGCAATCGGAAACGGTCTGGCGTCAAGCCGATCGTTACGGCGTTCCCCGGGTGGCTTTTATAAATAAAATGGATCGTTTGGGCTCTGATTATAAACGCTGCCTGGCCGAGATTCGGGAAAAACTCTCGGCCGTGCCCTGTTTGTTGCAAATTCCCGTGGGTCAGGAAGAAAAATTTGAAGGCCTAATCGATCTCTTGGACATGAAGTTTTTGTCCTATTCCAAGGACCCCAGGGATCCGGCCCGTTTTGACGTTTTGGAGATCCCCAAAAACCTGGTTGAGGAAGCTATCCAGGCCCGGACGGCCTTAGTCGAGATCCTGGCCGACCTTGATGACGATTTGGTGGAAGATTTTTTGGAAGGGGCCGAGATTGAGACCTCTAGGCTAAAGGCCGCCTTAAGAAAAGGCACCTTAGGCTTAAAGTGCGTACCGGTCCTTTTGGGTTCAGCCTTTAAAAACAAAGGCGTTCAGCCCCTCCTTGACGCCGTGGTCGATTACTTACCCTCGCCCGAGGACATTAAGCCAGTTAGCGGCTTGGGCCCCGAGGGTCAGATCGAACAAAGACCGGCCACCGATGAGGCCCCCTTGGCCGCCTTGGCCTTTAAGCTCATGAGCGATCCCTACGTGGGCCATTTGACTTTTTTAAGGGTTTACTCAGGCACCCTTAGTAGCGGTGATCAGGTTTATAATTCCAGCCGGGAAAAAACCGAAAAAATTGGCCGCTTACTTAAAATGCACGCCAATAAGCGTGAGGAAATTAAGGAAGCCGGGGCCGGGGACATCGTGGCCGCGGTCGGGCTTAAAAACACCTCCAATGGCGACACCTTGTGCGATCAAAACAAGCCCCTGGTCTTGGAGAGAATGCACATCCCCGAACCGGTCATCCACATCGCCTTGACCCCAAAAAACAAGGACGAGGCCGACAAGCTGGGCCAAGCCCTGGGCAAACTGGTTTCCGAAGATCCTTCCTTTAGGGTCAGAACCGATCTGGAGACCGGGGAAGTCATCATCTCGGGCATGGGCGAATTGCACTTGGAAATCATCGCCGACCGCTTGCAAAGGGAATTTAAGGTTCCGGTTAATTTGGGCGCTCCCCAGGTGGCTTACCGCGAGACCATTACCAAAACGGTCGAAGTCGAGTACAAGCACGTGCGCCAGACCGGAGGCCGCGGCCAGTACGGTCACGTTTGGCTGCGCTTGGAACCCCTGGAACCGGGTTCGGGCTTAGTTTACGAAACGGCCGTGGTCGGCGGCACCGTGCCTAAAGAATATCATAACGCCGTCGGGGCCGGGGCCATGGAGGCCTGCCAGAAAGGCGGGACCCGGGCCGGTTTTCCGGTAACCGATCTAAAAATCACCCTTTTTGACGGCTCCTATCATGAGGTGGATTCCTCGGAAATGGCCTTTAATGTGGCCGGTTCCATGGCCCTCAAGGAAGGCCTGCGCAAGGCCGGCTCCATCATCTTAGAGCCCATCATGGATCTTGAGGTGGTTACCCCGGAAGATTTCGTGGGCGAGGTCATTGGCGATATCTCCACCCGCCGCGGTAAGGTCGGTAACCTGGACACGGTCGGCGGCTCCAAGGTCATTGTCGCCGAAGTGCCCTTGGGCACCATGTTTGGTTACTCCTCCGAGCTAAGGAACCGGACCCAAGGTCGGGCCACCTTTAGCATGCAATTTGGGCGCTATCAACCGCTCCCGGAAAACGTGGCCTTGGAGGTCATCGCTCAAAGGGAAGCCAAGAAAGGCCAAGCCCAGAAATAAAAGGCTCTCATTAAAACCAAAAAAAATTCTGGTTTTGATTTTGGCCAAAGCGAATGGCTTTTTTAGTTTTTTTTTAAGTGGTCAAGATTTTTTTTAACGACCGCTTTTCACGGGTCCGGCTGGCGACCCGTCGATTTTACGTCCCCATTATTTAGGGAGGCTTATGATGGCCAAAAAGAAGTTTGACCGTTCCAAACCCCATGTCAACGTCGGTAC